>CALMRR010000445.1 GCA_937871925.1 uncultured Petrotoga sp. | reverse complement strand
TGCAATTTTCGGCGGAAGTTTTATCGATACTGCCAAAGCTATCGCCGCAGGCATAGGTTATGACGGTGATGTATGGGATCTTTTTGAGGGGAAGGCACCTGTCAAAACCAATGTTCCTATCTTTACCATACTGACTATATCGGCAACCGGTTCGGAGATGAACAACGGAGCGGTAATAACCAATGAAGGTGAAAATAAAAAATGGTCTATAGGTTCTCCCGATTTGTTTCCAAAGGTTTCGATAATCGATCCTTCGGTTCAGTTTTCTCTTCCGTGGAATCAGACGGCCAACGGTGTTGTGGATGCTATTACGCATGTTCTTGAGTTGTATTTTGATAAGACTGAAAACAATATGATAATGGACGAATACTCGCATGCTATTGTAAAGACGGTCTTAAAATCTACCGATTTGCTCATGAAAAATCCTTTCGATTATGATGCAAGGGCTAATCTTGCTCTTAGCACCACTCTCGCCCTGAATAAAACCAACTCTATGGGAAGGCAGGGCGGAGACTGGTCATCACATTGGATTGAACACTCTTTGAGTGCTTTTTATGATGTTGCCCACGGTGCCGGTCTTGCTATTGTAATGCCAGCTTGGATGGACTATGTTTATACGGAATGTATGCACAAATGGGTTGTATTTGCTGAAAGTATTTTTGGTATAACCGCAGGTACTCCTGATGAAAAAGCAAAAGCAGGAATAGCTGAGTTAAGAAAGTTCTATAAAAAGATTCAGCAGCCGACCAAGCTCAGTGAAATAAATGTTCCTTACGAGGATCTGCCAAAGATAGCCGCTAATGCTTCTATGAAGGGTAAAATAGGCAATATAAAGCGTCTTGATCAAAACGATATTCTTAATATTCTTAAGTTAGCTTACTGAGATTCCCGGCCAGGCCGGGAATTTTTTATATATATGCAGTAAGTATCCGAATCAGTCGGTTGTTTTCCTCCGGTGTTTTTACCGAAAACCTTATGTGGTCTTTCAGTCCGAATGAGTAGGCATCTCTTACCATCATATGGTTTTGTGCCAACTTTTCAAGGAGTTCAGTTTTTTCTTTAACTTTTATAAGAAAGAACGGTGATATGAACTTAGTTCCAAGAAGTTCATTCAGTCTTTGTCTTTCGAGGTTAAGTTTTTGCATGGATGCCTTAAGAAACTTTCCGTCATCAAGTATAAGTTTTTGTATAAATAATCTGCCGATTGAGCCTATGCTCCATGGAGGTCTGAACCTATGCATCTTTTTATACGGATCTATAAAGTATCCTGTTCTTATTCCTGCAAGCCCATATGATTTGGTGTATGTTCGCATATGTATGGTTCCGTTGAAAACCCAGTTTTTTTCCCATTCGGGTATATCGGGTATGAAGTCCATAAAAGCATCGTCTATAACAGGTATGCTGTTGTTTTTAACGGTCTGTTCGGTAAATTTTTTTAGTTCAGGATAAGTATAAAACCTTCCGGTGGGATTTTTCGGGTTGTTCAAAAAGACTAAGCAGTCTTTGAAGTTGCTTTCAACAACGGAATCAACTTTAAAAACTTTTTTTCCGAAAAGCTGAGCCGTTCTTTCATACTCTGAGTACGAGCAATTCTCAACTACAATATTGTTTTTAAATGCCATATTGAGAACGTAAAGTGTTTCAGTAGTTCCTGCAGTAAGAAATACTTCATGTCCGACGATGCTTCCAAGTTTTTTTTCAATATCTTCATAGTAGATGTATCTTTGTGAAAGAGCACTCAGTTCGTTTTCATAGTTTCTGAAAAAGTCGGGGTAGTAAGGGTTTACAGATATTGAAAAATCAGTCCACGAAAGAGGAATGTTTCCTCCATGTTCAGCCATGAAAAATTTTGAATCATCCATATGCACACAGCTCCTATAATACATGTCATCGCGACAATTAAGATATAGTAAAGCATTGCCCTGTCCAGATCCTTTTTTTCAGGCTGTCTGTACTGCGGGTTGAGGTCATAAACTCCGTTCTTTTTAAGATTAATCTTAAGAAGTCCGGAGATACTTGCCATAGGCTTGGTTCCGTTTATTTTTATTCCGCCGAATTTAAAAACGCTTTTTGAAACTGCAACTGGTGAAAAAACAAGGAAAAACAGAACACTCAGGCGTGCGGGGATGTAGTTCAGAACATCGTCAGCTCTTGCGGCAAACTTTCCGAACTTTTCATACTTTTCGTTTCGGTAGCCTATCATGGCGTCCATGGTATTGGTGACACGGTAAATAACCACGCCGTATATTCCGAAAATTAAATAGAAAAAGATAGGAGAAAGCACCGAATCAACGTAATTTTCTGCAAGAGTTTCCACTGCGGCGGAGTACAGTTCGCCTTTTGAAAGGTTGGCGGTGTCTCTGCTTACGATCATTGAAACGGCTTTTCTGAGACCAACGGTATCGTCTTGGCGGCATCTGCCGACATGAACGTAAAGTGAGGAGATAGCAAAGCATGATTTCAGAAGGAACACATGGAAAACTGCCGTAAGTAAAGAACCTGTGTGCAGCAGCAGGAATGTACCGAAAAGGAATATGGAGCAAGTCAGCACATATGTGAGCATTCCGTTCATTATTGTGTGTTTGAGTCTTTTGTCCAGAAAATCAACCACTGCTCCGATGTAATGGACGATATGAAATAGCAGATAAGGCTCTCCAAAAAGGCAGTCGGTAATTACAGCAATCATCAGCGCCATTGTAAAATCTCCTTCATATCAATATGTTCGGCTACATAATCTGAAAAGCTGCTTATCTCGTCGTATAATGAGTAATTTCCAAAATCTTTTTCTTCTTCTCCTTTTAATATGCGTAAATAGTTCAGAAAAAAGTTTGTGAAGTCATGGTTGTAGAAAAGTCCGTGCAGATAAGTACCCATAACGTTATCTTTAAAAAAGCCGTCTTTATGACTGTCAAAGTCTATAAGCCAGTTTTCAGCGCATTCGGTTCTTCCGTGCCGCAGTTCGTATCCGGTGACATCGAAGGATCTTCCGTTGAAAAAAACTTTTCCTTTAACGCTTTCGGTGATTTTTCTTTCTTCAAAGTGTGTTTTCAAAGGTATAAGTCCAAGTCCCAGGGTTTGACTGTTGCTTTCAAAGGTATCATCTATACTTTGGGTAAGCATCTGAAAGCCTCCGCATATTCCAAGGATAAAACAGCCTTCTTCAGCCGCATCTTTTAGCTTTTGTGATATTCCTGTTTTGTTAAGCCATAAAAGGTCGCTTACGGTGGATTTAGAGCCTGGAAGTATTATCAAATCGCCTGAAACCTCTTGGGCAGTTGAAATATACTTTACTCCGTTTTTTTTCTGCAGGGGTTCAAAATCCGAAAAGTTCGAGATATGTGGATACTTAACTATCCGTATATCAAGATCGCCCGTTCTGCTTTCCCAGGTGATAAGCGAATCTTCTTCGGGTATGTAGTGTTTTTTGTAGGGAATTATACCGACTGTTTTAATTTTATACCGGTCGTATAGGTAGTCGATACCGTCGTCCAGCATTGATTTGTCACCATAGTACTTGTTGAAGATAAAGCCTTTTACCAGTTCTCTTTCTTCATTATTGAAAATCTCCATTGTTCCTACTATGCCGGCAAAAGAACCTCCTCTTTCAATGTCAGCTACGAGTATGGTATTTGCTTTCACAGCTTTTGCTACCGCCATGTTGGTAATATCGTACTTCATGAGGTTCACTTCTGCCGGACTGCCGGCGCCTTCTATTATTACATAATCATTTTGCTGCATAAGTTCTTTCAGTATTTCAATGCCTTTCTCAAAAAACTCCGACTTTCTGCTCTTCATATACTCATGGGGAGAGTATTTGGCGTAGTACTCCCCGTTGAATACCACATAGGTCATGTGATCCTGTGGCTTGAGAAGAATAGGATTATACTTTACGCATGGAGTTTTTTTACATGCAACAGCCTGGATATACTGGGCAATGCTCATCTCTCCTCCAAGAGGTGAAACGATTGAGTTAAGAGACATATTCTGCATTTTAAAAGGGGCAACGCTGTATCCCAGCTTTGAAAGTATATTGCACAGACAGGCGCACACAAGAGTTTTCCCGGCACCAGAAGAGGTTCCCGTAACCATTATAGGTATAGCCATAATGCATCATCCTTTTTTGAAGATCTAAAGTAAAAGTGTGTAAAGCTGCCCAGAGTCTTTTGTTTTAGCAGTCCTTCCACCGAAGTCTTTTTTGAAGATTCCATAGTGATTTTTAAAGCATTTGGTTTTTCACCGTATGACATCTGTGCATAGTGAAATTCATGTCCTTTATAGGTGTGATCAGAATTTTTGATTTTTATGTTTTGATAGCCGAAGTTTCCCTGCATAGAGGGCTTCATGCTGCTGGAAACATCAAAAAAACCTACCATAGGATACTCCTGGATACTTTTTCCCAGATACATAAAGCCTCCGCATTCTGCCAATACGGGTTTTTCTGATGTACAGAGTTCATATAAAGAACGGAGCATGGGTTTGTTGGCGGAAAGTTGTTTTGCATAAAGCTCAGGGTATCCTCCGGGTAAGTAGTACATATCGGCATCCGGAGGGATGCTGTCCTTTATAGGTGAAGAAAACACAGGTCTATAGCCACATTTTTGGAAAAACTCTATATTTTCACGGTATAAGAATAAAAAAGCTTCATCTGAAGCTATGGCAACAGTTTTTTTGCATGTGCTCTCCGGAAGAATCGTTTGAGGAAGTTCAGGAATTTCTGTGCACAGACAGGAAAGATCCATATTTTCTTTTATTATACGTGCAGATGATTCTGCGATCTTAACGATTTCATTGCAGCTGGTGTCAAGACCGAGATGTCTGCTTTTTACGGTGAGAGCTTCATCATATGGAAACCTGAAGATCTTTTCTATTCCGGTACTGTTTAAAATGTCTTCTTTCTGTAAGTCAAAAAGCTTTTGGGACTTGCTTTTGGTTATAATAACAGCGGATACTGAACTTTTCATACTGGACATAACCCCTTTTATTACAGCACCCATAGTGTGAATAGAGGGATAGCTTTCAATAAGCAGAATAACCGGCAGACCAAGTTGGTCTGCAACATCATCGCACGAAGCGTATCCTTTTTTTATTCCATCCAATACACCCATAGCACCTTCTATTACTATGTTAGGGTATCCGGCGGCTGCTGTCAAAAAATGTTTTTTAAGTTCAGGTCCATCAAGGAAAAAAGAGTCAAGGTTGTATCCTTTTTTTCCTGTGATTTTTTTATGAAATAAAGGATCTATAAAATCGGGACCTGTCTTAAAAGAGACCACACTTTCTTTTAGGCTGTTAAGAAGTCCTAAAGTAAAAAGTGTTTTCCCGCTTGATGTAAAGAGAGAGGTTACAAAAAAAACTTTCTGCATACTATTATTTTCTCAGGTAATCAATAAGTTCTCTGTTAGTACTTAATGTTTTTTCCAATGTTTTTCCTGTAAGTTTTTTAATTGTGTCGGCTATGGATTGTGAAGATACTTTTTTGTCAGGTTCAAACCTGTCCGCAGATGTATTGACGATATCGTTGTAAAAAGCCGTTTCTGCATATATATGAGCTGTACTTGCATAATCTATATCTTTGAACTGTCCGAAAAGATGTCCGTTCTTCTCTTTTTCTTCGGTAAAGTATTCAGGTGTTGTAAAGGGTATCTTAAGGCAGTCTATAATGATTCTTGAAAAAGAGAGGTTAGTTAAAGGAGCATCATTGTAAAGCTCATACTCTGACATGAAAAGATCATTGTGCATTATCTTGTAAAAGTCCATTATGGCATAGATTATTCTTGGTGTGGGTCTTGATATTATCTTTTCATCAACGAGTATTATATTATCTTCTCTTACTGCTTTTACTGCAGCAATTCCGGGTTCTTTTTTTATAGCCTGGACGGTTATTTTGTTCATAACCCCGACTTGTGCAATATAATACTCTATTTTATCTCCGTTATCGATAAGCTGTTCTTTTGAAAATTCTGCGATTGTAGAGCCTTCTCTGACCTGCTGGGCAGACTGGGCGATATTGTCAAGTCCTGATCTTTTAAGGACAAAATCGGCTATTGATCCGTTGGTGGTAGTCTTGAAGTTTTTATGGACAGATTCAAAAAAAACAGTTGTGTATGCTGATCTATCAAGTTCTTTAAACATGTTTAGCTGGTTCAGAAAGCTGTCTTTCATATCTTTGCTTTCCTGAATCTTTCCGCACAGGATTCCAAGAACTTCCCAATAGTTGAAGATATCGGAGTAGTTTTCAGGCTGTAAAGATACTACTGTAATTCCATACTTTTGAAGTTTTTCGATGAGTTTTGGGTATCTCTGAACTATCATGGGTCTTAGTATTACAAGGTCAGGATCTGCCTGAATAAACTTTTCCGGATCATCTTTATAGCTAAAGGATGGTTTGTTCCTGAATGATGGCGGAAATGCCTCATTGTCTGAAATACCTATAAGCAGGTCTTGGGCGCCCATGTAGTAGAAGTTTTCAGTATGGGCGCCATATAAAGACAGAATCCTTTTAAACGGTTGCCTTACGGTTATTGTATTTCCTGAGTCATCTTTGAAGGTGTACGGATAAACATTGGCAAATGCAATGAGACATATACAGAGTGATACAATCAACAAAGCAATCTTTTTCATTCTGCTTCCTCCTGATTTGGCAGTATTGATACTGCCCTGTGATTTTGGGTTATTATTTTAAAATCCATATTATAAAGTCCCCTCAGGTTTTCCTTATTCATGGTTTGTTCCATGTTCCCAGTGGCAGTGACTGTTCCGTCCTTTATGAAGATAAAGTCATCGCAGTAGCATAAAGCTGTATTAATGTCGTGGAATACCGATATAACTGTTTTTTTTGCCGAAAGCACCTGCTGTTTCATAACTGACAGAAGCTTGTGAGTGTAGTAGATGTCAAGGTTAGATGTGGCTTCGTCTAAAGCTATTATTGGAGTTTCCTGTACAAGAGCTTTGGCAAAAAATACTCTTTGCTTTTCACCGCCGCTCATCTCCATTACCGATGTTTTTTCAAACTTTTCAAAACCAAAGGCATTGTAGATATTTTCTACTACTTCGTAATCTTTATGTGTATAGGGAGTAAAAGTTTTTTTATGGGGATGTCTTCCCATCATTAAGACTTCTTTTACTGAAAAAGGAAAGTTTATATAAAAATTTTGTGGCACCATTGATATTATTCTTGACAGCTCTCTTGGAGTAGTGAGTTTTACATCTTTTCCTTCAATAAAGACTTCGCCGCTGTAGTGTCTGTTTATTCCGCATAGAATGTCTATCATGGTGCTCTTTCCGGCTCCGTTTGGGCCCAGTACTCCGTAGAACCTTCCTCTTTGTAAACAAAGAGATATATTCTTAAGTATCTCATGACCGTTTATGCTGTATCCTACATTTCTCATTTCGATAACCATATCAGCTCCTCCTCATTTTTCTGCGCATTATGAAAGCAAAAAAAGGTGCTCCTATAAGAGAAGTAAGAATACCTATGGGAATCTCAGCAGGAAGAACCAGACGTATAAAGTTGTCTGCATAGCACATCAGAAGTGCTCCGATAAGTGGAGAGTAAAAGATAAGCTTTTTGTTGTCAGAGCCCCATATGAACCTGCATATGTGTGGTACAACAAGACCTACAAATCCTATAATTCCGCTTCTTGAAACAATTATGGAGCTTATGATGCTTGCGAGTGTAAGAAGCACAACTCTCAGCCTGGTGGTATTAATGCCCAGGGTAGCCGCATTTCTGTCTCCGAGTGAAAGAATATTCATTTTTTCCGTAAAAAAATATGTTATTACAAGCAAAGGAAAAAAAGTCAGACTTACCCAGAGCAGATCGTTCCACGATCGAGAAGAAAAAGAACCCATAAGCCAGAAAACAATGGTTCCTACTTCATCGCCGGCAATATACTTTATAAAGCTCAGACCTGCCGAGAAAAAAGAGTTTACTATTATCCCCGCCAGTATAAGCGATGTTTTGTTTATACTTTTGTCAATAAAGGATATTGCCATAGTAAGTACCAGACTAATAATAGAAAATAGAAAAGCAAAAAATGATGTGGTGAAAAGACCTAAAAAATTAAGATTGAACATTATGGCAAGGGCAGAACCGAAAGATGCTCCTGATGAAACACCTAGTATATAAGGATCAGCAAGGGGGTTAAGAAGCACCGACTGAAATATTAGTCCGCAGAATGCAAGTCCTGCTCCGCATACCCCTGAGATGAGAACTCTCGGAAGACGGACTTCAAAAATGGTGTACCAAAACTTAAGGTTCTGTTCTTTCAGCGAGTTGTTGGTAATTTCTCCAAGTATCATTTCGAAGGTTGTTTTAAACGGAATCTTTATATATCCCTGACCTACAAAAAAAATAATTGAAAGCGCCAAAATCAAAAGAAGAACAGCATAGTTCAGTTTATGGTTTTTCATGTTTCATCACCTTTTGAAGGATATCTTTTTTAAGTGTTTCAAGAGAGTCAAAGATCGTGGCATGATTGTTTATAGGTGCTTTAAGCATAAAGACAGTTTTGTTTTTCTGCGAAAAGTATCTTACTTTTTCTTCGGTCATGCCTTCTTTTCCCGAATCTTTTATAAGAACCGCCTGAATAGGATATTTTTCCAGAATGCTGTCAAACCAGTTTCTATCAAAAAGAAGATCCGGATCAAACTTGTAGTTTACACCAAACGAAACAGGCTCAATGCTTCTGCTTATTATGAGATATCTGTCGGGATTATCAAAATTTTTCAGTGCTTTTATAAAATCATAGGTACCTTTGTGTCCCAGAAGACTCAGAACTTTGGTATACCCTTGTTCGTATAAAGAGAAAAACATGGTAGACGGTCCATAAAAAGAGTTTGAATACTGAGTCTGCCTTCTTACATACCTTAGTATTTTATGTGCGGCAAGCATGTTCATCTTTTGTTTTATCTGCAAAGCAAACGGATGGGACAGGTCAATAATATAATCGTAAAAGTATCTTTTTTTCCCGATGCATACTCCTATCTTCTTTCCGGCAGGAAAAAAATACGATATCTGTCCGGTTATTTTGGAGCATTCTGAAAAGAGATATCCTTTTTTAAGATGTACTGAATACTCTATGTTCTGATTTTCTAAAAAGTCGGAAATACTTCGACAGGAAGATGTTCCTGCGATTACTCCAAACTTCATTTTAAATAGCCTCTAGGCATGACAACCATTCCGTTTAAGATAATGGTCTCTTCGCTGCAAAAAAAGACAGTGCTCATCATATCCGTTTTTTCAATCCAATCTTCAGATGTGCTGTCAGATATAATTACTTGCTGGTCTTCAAGATAAGTATTTTTCACTACGGCCACTATGAATTTTTTTCGGTGTGTTCTGAAAATTTCAAGAGCCTCTTTCAACTGCCAGAGACGTTTGGTGCTTCTGGGATTATAAATAACCGTAGCAGCCTGACTTTTAGCAAAGCATTCCAGTCTGTTCTTTATTTGTGACCATGGTACCAGCAGATCACTTAGACTTATCACACAATAATCAAGTGTAAGCGGAGAGCCCAGTACGGCAGCGGCGGAGTTAGCTGAGGTTATGCCGGGGATCACGGTAACCTCTATGCTGGTGTTTTGGGTTTTTTCAATGGCAAGGCAGGCCATTGCATAAACTCCCGGATCACCGCTTGAAACAATACTTACGTTAAATCCGTTTTTTACAAGTTCTATGGCCTGTTCAACACGAAGTATTTCATCGGTCATTCCGGTTGAGACGTACTTTTTATCAAAATAGGGCTGAATATACGTTATATATCTTTCATATCCGACTATATAATCACTCAGGTTCAGAGTTTTTACCGCCTGGGCTGTCAGCAGCTCATACTTGCCAGGTCCGATTCCGACCACATAAAGTTTAGAGTTCATTAAACACCTCCGGAACTTTTTCAAAATTATAAGGGTCTTTATCTGGTTTGATATTTTTATTTTGGTATACTACAAACTTGCAGTTTTTTCTTTTTATTTCCATTATTTTTTTTCCTTTTCCGGAAGCGATAAATGCACATGGCTCAGATACCGCTCCAACACCCGTGTTTTTAAGCACAACCGGATTTTCTTTTAGGCCAAGCTCTCTTATTGCTATATCAAGGTTTTGTGTCTCACAGCAGAATGTGAATGGAATATTGCAGATTCTTGCAAATTCATGGAAGGCCAAGGTATTATACTTTTTTTCTATGGTTGCTATTGTCCCTGTTCTTTGCCTAATCCAACCTGGAACTGAGGTCTGAAACTCTCGTATAAGCTCCGGTGCACATGTGTTTTTGTGAAAGCCTACACCGATTGAAAAGTCTTTAGTATAAAGCGATACCGAGTCCGAGTTGTACGAGTTAAGACGTATTTTTGGAGTCTCGGACAGCACGTACTGTTTCGGGAGACTGAAATCCGAAAAATCTTTTGAAAGCTCGATCTGTTTTCCTTTGAGCAGTTCTGTGTTTATTTGCTGAATCTCTTTTTTTTCCATAGTCATACAGTTATCCCGACAGAAAAGATCTATTCCTGTAAGTCCGTTTATGTCTGTGGCTGTGGAAAAGACAAAGTTGTTTTTAAGCGCAGAAGATATTTTTTCTCCGGCCCTCTGTCCGCCAGCCATGTGTGAACCGCAGAGAAGAACTGTGTTAAGGAATTTTTCATCTGACACCAGAATACTTGGGTCAGACA
Organism: uncultured Petrotoga sp.; assembly: GCA_937871925.1. Classification (GTDB taxonomy): domain Bacteria; phylum Thermotogota; class Thermotogae; order Petrotogales; family Petrotogaceae; genus UBA5851. The sequence continues at coordinate 8,088 of CALMRR010000445.1, read as the reverse complement.
TTTTATCTGAAAGATGTCTGAAAAGAGTTTTTATAGCTATCGCACAGCTTCCTATAAACAGTATGCTGTCAAAAAAACGAAAAGCTTTTGCGGCCTTGTCTGCAAGGGAACCGTTTTTTATCTGGTATAGGTTAAGTGCCTGAAGTTCGTAAGGAATAGGTACATCTCTTACCGATATTATGCAGACTTTCATTTTCTCATTCCATGACTGAAATTTTTATCGTACAGACAGGATTTTATGCTTCCTTTCCTGAAAATTAAAAAAAGAGTCAGATTGGAAGGAAAATCAATATCATTCCAGCTATGCAAAGGTTTCACCTCAATTCTTTCCTGCTCGCGTGCAAGGTGTGTGCCTATGGCCAGCATGGCGTTCTTGTCGTAGTGTTTCTTCAGAAGCGAAAGTACTTCATATGGCTTAGAACCTGAAAGATAGATTGCACATGAGGGCTGTTCCCCCAAAAAACTTTCTATGTTTTCTGGTACCGGAGTTCTGCCATTTAGCCGTGTAAGCACAACCGACTGGCATATTCCTGGTGAAGTAAGTTCGATTCCAAGTTTGGATGCAAAATAAGAGTATGCGCTTATACCCGGTATAACCTCGAAGGCTATATTTGCTTTCTCAGCCAGGGCTATCTCTTCGTCTATGGCCGAGTATAGGGATGTATCTCCGGAGTGCATCCTTGCAATGCTGAGACTTCTATTATCTAAAAAAACCTTTTCTATATCTTCCAAGGTCATAGATGAAGAGTCAAATATTTTTCCAGCCCCCGATATATCCGTAAGCAGGTGGTCTACCGTGGAACCAGCATAAATAATAACATCGGCGGTTTTGATCCTTTCATAGCCTTTTATGGTAAGAAAATCTTTGCTTCCCGGACCGCATCCGATAAAACTAATCAATTTTTTCACCCCGTATACAGTAAAAAACATACTCGCCTTTGAAAGCATCCTTGTTTGATATGTTGTTTGAACTAAATTTTGCATACATGGAGTACTCAAAAGCATATCCCGGACTTTGCAGAACTGTGCAAAGACTCTGTTGGGTCGCAGCGCTGGAGATCAAAATACTGCCTTTGGGCATGTACTGAGAGATAAGTGAGAGGCTTTCTCTGTCTATGCCTCCTCCAAGATGGACTATATCCGGTCTTTCAAGATTTCTGAGTATATTCTTAAAGTCTTCGTTTATACAGAAGATTTCAGGATTCATGGCGGTATTTTCAACAAGATGTCTGAATCTGTTTTTCTCTTTTTCTATGGCTTTTACCGAACAGTTACGTCCATAGAAAGAAGAGATATATATTGATGTAGCGCCGCTTCCGGCTCCGAGATCCCAGATTATATCGTGCTTATCGTGGCGATTAAGGGAGTTTACACACAAAAATCTTGTCCACTCACGTGATACAGGTATGTTGTTGCAGTTTAAGTCTGAGTTTTTCGGGAAACTGTCAAGGAAATCTTTTTGTGCAGGCTGGAGGATGAGAATCCATCTTCCGTGTATAAAATCAGGAAAGTTCTGACTTTCAAAGTTAAAAATTTTTTCCTGTGCAGTTCCAAGTTCAAAACCTGCCGCAATGGTTACTTTAACATTTCCAAGGAGCGTGGAAAGGTTTGAGAAATCGTCCCTGTTTTTGACAAAGTAGGCAACAGGCCTGCCCATATTAAGGAAAAAAAGTACTTCATTATACGTTTTTTGCAGATTATGTGAGTTATGGCCGCTCACATAGCATAATCCGTTCAGAATTGTCTTGGTTTTCTGGGCGAGATAATCCACGCTTGATGGAGAAACAAGAACTTCATACTCATCTTGATTAAGCTTGGACGTAATGTTTTTAGTGTAGGAAAACATCAAGGGGTTGCCAGAAACCATGATGACCGGATTTTTATATTTTCTGAGAATGGATACCAAATAATCTATATTTTCTTCTTTTAGCGAGTCATAAATGTTCATGCAGTAAAACTCTGCAGTCGGATTTACTTTTTTTGCGATCTGAAGAGAGAATGAAAAGCCGGCAAAAAAATCAGCCTTTGAAATAATATCAATCTGTCTGGCTGTAAAATTCTCTTCACAGTTAATCTGTGTTCCCATTATGTAAAGCATAGAGTAAGCCTCCCGTATGCGAAAGTATCCTTTCCTTTTCGCACAATGTTATTATAAAAGGTTGATTAAATCTTTTCTCGAGCTTTTGAGCTATGTATGAACCACAAAATTCAAAAAAAGCCTTGCTTTCACCGGAGTGTTCATCAAAAAGTTCAATTATGTTGTAAATTGGATTCAAAGAAAGAATTTTTTTGACCATCTCTTCATCGTAGTTTTTTTTAAACATTATGTACATTAGGGCTAAAAGTTCATTTTTACTGTCGGAAAGTCTGCTGTCGGTATTGAGGTTTAGCCCTGCCAGTTTAATTATTTTTTGGAAGCTCCCCATAATGTGGATAGTTTTTATATGGTTTTCAATAGCCTTTTCTATTGAAAACCCAAAAAAGTTTCCACAAAGAAGAAAATCATTTTTGAAGAACGTAGAAGTTTCATAAATCTTCCGGCTTTTTCCACCGCTTAGAAGTGTTATGCTGCTAAAGTATGAGCCAATCATTCTTATCTGGGGAACCAACGATTCTCTCCACGCCTCTTCACTCATGGGTTCAACGATTCCGCTTGTTCCAAGGATCGATACTCCTCCTACTATTCCCAGTGAGGAGTTGAGAGTTTTTATGGCAATTTTTTGCCCATCTTTGACATTAACGGTTATTATAGCGTCATTTATACCGTATTCCTGTAAAACTGATTTCATCATCTTCCGTGGGCCTGGATTGATGGCGTACTCTCCTTGTCTGACGTCCAAACCTTTTTTGGTTACCAGTCCGACGCCCTCTGCTGAAGTGAAGACAAAACCAGTGCCGGGCTCTGTAGCTTTATAAGATACATATATCAGACAGTGATTTGTAATGTCTGAATCATCACCGGCATCTTTTCTTACGAAAGCATACTTTTTGCCTTCAATTACTTCATAACTTTCTATTTTCAGATTAACGAGACTGCCTTCGTTAAGTCTTACAGAGACTTCGGGATCTTTTTTATCATAAAGAGTCCATAGGATACAGGCCTTAAGTGCCGCACACGCACATGTTCCTGTTGTAAAGCCGCGTCTGAGCAGTTGCCCGTTAACGTTAACGTATTGCTGCATTGTAAGCCTCTTTAAGCAGTGCGTTCATTATAGCAGCTGCAATATTTGAGCCTCCGAATGTACCGGATATGGTTACATATGAATGAACAGACTCAACAAGCAGTTCTTTGCTCTGGGCAGCACCGACGAAACCTACGGGAACGCCTATTATAAAAAGTTTTTCTGTACTTTCAAGCAGTTTAAAAAGAGCAGTTGGAGCATTACCGATAACGAAGATGCCCGGATTTGCACGAAGTGCTTTTTGCATTGAAAGATATGCCCTGGAAATTTTTTGTTCTTTTGAGAGCTCAGCTATTTCGGGATCATCTATGAAGCAGTATACTTGAAGCTCGGGAATAATTTTTTTGTTTATCCCGCTTTTTACCATATTTACGTCTGTATAAACTGTTTTGTATCTTAAAAATGAAAGAAAAGATTCAAAAAAATCTTCTGAGAAGTTCAGCTTATCCCACAAATCAAGATTTCCAGAGCAATGGACAACTCTTTTTATGATGTTTTGCTCTATACTGCCTAAATGGGAAAGTTTTCCATCCAGTTTTTCTGCTATTATTTCAAAGCTTTTTCTCTCAATCATTGCAGGATCTTTTATATACTCCAGCATTTCTGCCTCCAAAAACAAAATATCTGCTTTCTATTCCAAGAGAAAGCAAAGCCAACAAATCTCAAGGTAGGTCTCCCGGCTTTCAGATCCTCCTACTTATCACGCCTTCCCGGAAAAGCCCGGTGGCATATGTGATGTTCGTCCCTGATTACGGTGGCTGGACCGCTCGGGTTTTTCACCCGATTCCCTGTTATTCACCTTAAGAATGCATATTTAATTTTCTATTTTAAATTTTAGCAGAAAAAAAAGGCAATGTCAAAGAGAATATATCCGGATATATTAATAAGGCTGAAAGTGCTTATTATTTGAGGATTAAATGCGTATAAGCATTCAGGTTGACATTGATGTGTTTTAGTGTTATAATTTTATAGAACACTAAAGTTATTGGAGGTGTACTTGTGTTGAAAGAATACGAAAAGCTTGCGAGATTCCTTATTGTTATAGTAATATCGCTCGCGGCGGTTCTGGTGCCTTTTGTGCCGCTGAAGATTATTCTTGCCAGTATTGCAATTTTTTTGTATGCGATGAACATTAAAAGGTTCTCAACGCTTTTCATAGTACTTGCGGTTATTTTTGTAATCATTCCGGTGCTGTTCCTTGCTATATCCAGGGATTATAATCTGGTGAGCAGGTTTTTTAACAGCTCTTCATGGAGGTATATTTACTTTTCGGACTGGGAGTCCGAGTATTCTCATGAAGGCTACACCGTAGTAGAGGACGGTGCGTTGTTGCCTGCTTTGAGTTACAGGGTGAGCGGTGGGGCTTTGAACATAAAATTCACTTCTGATGAAAATAATCCGCGTGCCATAGGAAAGGTTGCATTTAAAAAGAAAGGCGATGTCAATAATATAAGTGCTCTGGACTATGTCAGAAGCACGTCTGAAGCAGCAACTATTTCATTGCCAAGTGGTGAACGGATAGAAACTCTTGATATACAAAACTCCGCTGTAAGCATCAGTGGAGAGTTTTATGCACAGAGGGTGAGTGTGGACACTCAGGTGTGTACCATAGACGCTACACTTACTGCAGAAAAAACTGTTATTTTAATTGCTGATGATCTTAAGGCAAAGGGAATGGTAAAAGCTGAAAAAATGATAATAAACGGAAACATATGCGAACTGGATCTTAATGTTTCTGAGGTAAAAACATTTAATATAGACAGCCTTTACGCCAACGGAAGAATAAAGTATACTGACAGCTGGGAGGGTGTCCGTATTCTTAGTATAAGTTCAAACTCCGGAAGGATAGAAGTAATGCAGCCCAGAAACAATGAAGGAACACTCGATATAAGAACTCAGGACGGAGTCACTGTCTTGAGCACGTTGTATTAGGAGGAGATCTGTATGCTAACAAAGATAGATAAGCATAGCGGTGTTCCTGCCTATCTTCAGATAATGAATCAGATAAAAAAAGAGATATTTCTCGGAAGGTTTACAGACGGAAGCCAGCTGCCGCCGGTGAGAGAAATGGAAAATATTTTCGGTGTGAATATGAATACCATAATGCGTGCACTGGAGTACCTCCAGTTTGAAAAGATAGTGGAGGCCAAACACGGAATAGGATACTTTATAACTTCTGATGTTATAATAGACCCGGATATTCCTAAACAGATAATGGAGTTTGTGAGGGATATAAAAACAAAAAAAATAGATCTTCAGATGCTTGGTCTTCTTATTGAGGAGGTATGGAAGGAATGCTGAAAAAAATAGAAGCTTATTTCATGAAGGAAATTGCTGATAAAGCAGGTCTGATAGCTATTTTGTCTTTGCTCTTGTTTATACCCAATTTCTACGGACGTGTTATATTCCTGCTACTTCTTATATGTCTCATGCTTCCTTTTGATATACACAACAAAAGATTTTCGCTTTTAATATCCCTGCCTTTTTCACACAGGGAAATATTTTTATCCGGATTTGTTTTCATACTCGCCGTAAGCATTTCAACCCAGTTTATAGGGGGAGCCTTACTGGGAGTTAAGATAGCCTATCTCATGGTGGAGTGTTTAAAAAGTATTATTTTCTGTGCTTTTTATTACGGAGTTTCTATGATGGCTGTTTTATACGGTTTGGATAATCTTGGTATCCCGCTTTTAGTATTTTTTGCCGATGCCATATTCGGAGCTATAGGACCTAAGTGGAGTAATTTTTACAGCTATATAAGTCCTGTTCATAACGGCAATCTTCTGTTTTCAGCGGTGTTTGCAACGGTAGTCTTTGTCTTTTCATTTTATCTGTTTGAAAGGAAGGGAATTCAGAAATGATAATAAATATTGAAAATGTCAATAAAAGTTTTGGCAGTAAGCATATTCTCAACAATATATCTTTTTCAGTCCAGGAAGGGGAGATCTTTGCCCTTATAGGGCCAAACGGCGCAGGTAAAACCACAACCATCAGATGTATTTTCGGGGAGCTGATGCCTGAAAGCGGTAAAGTTGAGGTTTTTTCCTCTCCGGTCAGTTCAAAGCTGAAGGAAAGAATAGCTGTTATGACGGAAGACCGTCTTACCTTTAAGCGGTTTAAGGGAGCCGATTATCTTAAGCTGTGGAAGATGCTTTATCCAAGATGGAATGAAAGCATTTTTGCCAGTTTTATGGTGCATTACAGATTCAATCTTGAAGACAGAGTGGAAACCTTTTCGATGGGTATGAAGACTCTGTTTTATCTTGCATTGGATATGGCAAGCGGAGCTGACCTGCTCATTCTTGACGAACCAACACAGAATTTAGATCCGGTAATAAGACATGAGGTTCTTAATATGCTACATGATTTTGTTCTGAGTGAGAATAAGACCATAGTTATCTCTTCACACGAGATCTACGAGCTTGAGGAGATTGCGTCTTCTTTTGCCATAATAAACGAAGGAAAAGTTCTTTATACTGACACTATAGACGATGCCAAGGCATCACACAGAATTGTGGAAAAAGGTGAAAGGATTCCGCACGGGGATGTTATAGGTCTGCTGAATGAAGGAACTCTTATAAGAACTTCCGAGGATGTGGGGAGATATCCCAACTTTAAGGAGATAGCGCTTGCATATCTTCAGGGTGGCAAAGCCTTTAATCCGTTTGAAAGGCTGTGAGGTATGATCAGTCCACAAAACAAGAGTCTTAAAGTGCTTTTTCTGTTTCTTCTGGTCGGAACTGTTTTTTTCGGAAGTAATGTGATATTTACACCGCCTAAAGAGCTTCTTACACTTAAAACCAAGAACTTTGAGTATATTTATGAAGAGAAGCTTTACTTTTATGTTCAGGATATAATGGAGTCGGCCGATTCTGTATATGAAGACTATGCTTCTTTTTACGGGGTAAGGCCTGAGGGTATAAAGGTTTACATGCTTGATGATGTTGATTATGTGAATGCTTTTGCCGTAGGATTTGACAATAAGATAAGAATGTATGTCAATACGGCGGACTTTTCAAGCGGACTTTTGAGTTCCAACTTTCTTTCAAACCGCATGATTTTTTGCCATGAACTGAATCATCTTTTTTACAGTAACATGGTCAGCAATCCTTTTATTTCTTGGATACCGAATCAGACCATAAAGAAAATATCTAACATGTCTTCTCAGCCCAGTTATCTTCATGAGGGGCTGAGTATTTATATGGAGAGCAAGTACTTTGGCGGAAGGTTTGAAAATGATCTTTTTAATATGTACCTTAAAGCTGAAGTCTTGAGTCCTAAGTACCCCAGATACGAGCTGGGATCAGGCGCACAGGTTAAGGTGTGGTCCCCGGCAGGCTTCAACTATATGTACGGAGCTTTATTTACAAAAGAAATAGCCGGCTTTTATTCTGAAGAAGTACTGAGGGAGATAGTCAGATTGACTTCAAGCAGCTTTTTTTCCAGTATATCCGGTGCTTTTGAAAAGGTAACCGGAGATAAGTGGAGCGAGTTTCTTCAGAAAATTAAGTTAAAGTATATAGAACAGATGAGTATCGTTGGTGATAACGGAAATACTCAAAAATATGAGAAACTCGGAAAAGAGTATGAGCGGACGGGAAACCTCAGAACTGACGGTAAAACTCTATATGCTTATAAGGTTATGCCTTTTTCCAGAGCGGGTGTATATAAGAACGAAGAGCTTATTATTCCCGAAGTAAGCAGGTTTGAAGTTTCGTCAAACGGAGAGATAATATTTTTAAAAACTATAAACAATGACGGCAATGCTTTTAACAATCTTTATATTAGATGCGACTGTCCCATATCAGATACTCTAATAGCCCAAAGAGTTCTTAATTTTGGGTTTGCGGATAGCCGAACGGTAGTATACACCGTCAATGACAAAGGACTGAGCGGAGTTTTTGTA
>CALMRR010000444.1 GCA_937871925.1 uncultured Petrotoga sp. | reverse complement strand
ACCGTTTGCTTGAGCTATAAGTTGTCCGGTTTTCACTTTATCTCCTACAGAAACTATTATCTTTGAAGGGGCACCAAGATTGTTCGAAGTATACATGAACACAGTCTGCGGCAACGGTAGCCTCTTTATGGACTGTTTTTCTGACAACTTCTTTTCGGGCGGATGTACTCCGCCTTTGAAAGTAAGCAAAGACATTATGTAGCCTCCTTATAATTCACAAAATATATTCCTTTATTAATTTTACTACATCCTTTTATTTGATGCAAGTACTGTAAAGCTTTTTGCTGAAGATGATTTTAGAAAAATATGTTTATTTTGGTCATTGATTTATATATGTGAATTCCTTACCATTAACTTCAAAAATATAAATGGTGGCGTCCGAGGAGGTATAAACCCTTTTAGGACTTATTTCACGCAAAAAAGAATCCAAAGTAAGACTTTGGATTCTTTCAACCTGATTTATTATTTCAACTGCTTTTTGATATTCTGTTTCAGTTTTCCTGCGTATCATGACTATTTTATTGACAGTTTCAACAGTCATAACAGAAAAAAAGAGTATCAGCATCAGCATAATAAAACTTATAACAAGCTTCATCAAAATGCTCCGAGCCATATGGCCACAAGAACAATTAAAAGTATTCCTATAGCCGAAAAACCCATAACAAGAACCAAATCAAAAGACTTTAATCTTGGGGTATATATATCTTTTTTGTTCATTGTCTCATTGGCAAAATCCATTATTACATTAGGTGTTTCATCTTTGAAAATAATCTGACGTTCTTTTATCGATTGTTCAAGCTTTACTTTATCTATCATAACCTTGAGATTTTTATTGACAACCGTCTTTCCCATGGCTCCATTGCCTAGATCTACCTTTAAAAGGAGGTATTCTGTATTTGGAATAAGTTCTTTCGATATTATTTTTGATTCAAGCGTTAATTTTTCTGTGGAGCCTTTATCCTGAATATTTAAAGTATAGATCGGGTCTCCGACATCAAGTTTTATTACAGGATAGCCATCCAGGGGATCAATAACGGGAAATACTTCATGGAATGATTTGACATCATCTCTGTTAAGATAATCTGATATTCCTTCTTCGCCTTTTTTTATAGCCGATGCCATCCACGTAAGATCCTCAAAATCAAACTTCTCTGCTACAATTCTTATCTCTGTTTCGTCAGCCCAGTCAAAAAGAAGCTCTTTTATGATTGCTTTTACCACATAAGGATCTCCTTCCTGTACAGCAAGATAGAGCTTTGTTCCTATTATTTCTGAATTAAATTTTTTCATCGATGTATAGAAAAAAGCGGAAAACTGCTTGTTAAGCGATAAAAGCTTATCGTCTTGATAAAGTTTATAAACCATAATATCAATATCTGATTTAAAAGCGGTATATCCGTTTTTTATATCAGGAAGAACATAATCTTTAATTTTAGCTCTGCTAATAACAGCGACATTATACGTCGGTTCCTGCTTCTTTTTACCAAAAAGATACCCGGTATAGGTCTCACCTGTAAGGGCTGAAGAAGCCATGAACTTAACACAATAAAAATCCATCTGGGAACCCCCCTAAATCTGTTTTATTATTCCTTCTCCCGACTTAACCTCTTTGCTTGTAAAATCCTTTTCAGTAACATAGTTATCGATGACACAGTTTTTACCTATAGTCATTCCTTGAGGTATAACGGTGTTGTATCCTATAACGGTTATATTTGAATTATACACCTTTTTATCAATAACCGACTCTTTGAACTCTCCGACACCTATACGGCTTTCACTACCTATTCTTGCTCTTTCACAAACAATGACATCCTGCAACGTGGTGTTTTTACCTATAACACACCCATCCATAAGTACGGAGTTTTTTACGATGCTTCCCTCTTCAATTATTACTCCCTGAAACACAACTGTATTTTCAACCTCACCATATACCTCCGCCCCTTCACTTATGAAACTTTTTATTACTTTGGCATTTTCTGATATGTAAGCCGGCGGCAGCTCTG
>CALMRR010000443.1 GCA_937871925.1 uncultured Petrotoga sp. | reverse complement strand
GCTCGCATATCCCATGTTAAGTCTTGTAAATCCGTATTCCCATATATAGAATACTGCTGTTTTCGTATCAGCATTTCCTCCGGTCATCATGTATATTTCTGAGAAAACCTGTATGGCTCCTATTGTTGATGTTATGAATATCAGCACCAGAGATGGTCTCATAAGAGGCGTTATTATATACCTCAGCTTCTGCCATCTTGTTGCCCCATCTATTTCTGAAGCTTCAATTACAGATTCTGAAATTGCGTTAAGTCCCGCAAGGAATATTATTACATCATACCCGATCCCTTTCCATATGGATACGATTGCAACTGAAAATATGGCTATATTAGGTTCTCCCAGCCAGTCCACCGTCGGAAGTCTGAACATCTCCAGAATGTAGTTGGCAAGACCAAATGACGGATGATATATCCAGCTCCATATAACACTTACCGCTATAACAGAGGTTACCGTTGGTAAAAAGTAAACCACCCTGAAAAATGATTTGAATTTTGGTATCGCATAAATAAGCAGTGCAAAAAAATATGCAAGAATCATCTTTGAAGGAATAACAACTATGGCATACTTGAAACTTATCAGTAACGAGTCCCAAAAATACTTGTCCTGAAAAGCTTTTATATAGTTATCAAAGCCGACAAAAGGCTTTTTCGGCACCATTATATTCCATTTTCTAAAACTCACATAAACTGCAAATATTGCAGGAAAAAAAGTCAAAAAGCCTATTCCTATAAGCATGGGCAGAATAAAAAGATACGGAGCAACCTTCTTCTTAGGAATCGATCTTAAAGTAACTATAAGTACCAAGACCACGCCAATAAGCAGCAGATACCATCCGATAGAAGCTGCTCTGAAAAAGTGCAGGTAAAACTTGCTCGGAACAGATTCTTTCCAAGTTCCCTGCATAAAAACAAAGGAAAGAACCAGTATAAGGTCACATATCACTGCGGATAACAGCCAGTTGGTTCTGCGCATTATTGTAAAAACAAAAGTCAGAACGGCAAAAACTCCAAAGATAATTGCCATATTGGCATTAAACAGGAAGCTGAACTCCCATATAAATATCGGTCTTTCTCCCATTGTAACAGGAAAGAAAAAACCCGCAACAATAATTATAAATCCAAAAATTGCTATAAGCTGCGATTTTTTATTCAGTTCCATAGTCATCCTCCAAAAGGTCTCCCCTTTCGGGGAGACTCAATAACTTTATTAGTTAAATGTTTCAGCAAGATACTTGTTTATTTCAAGAACAGCATTTTCAACAACTTTTTTTGGATCTGTGCCTTTATTTACTACTTCGTTAAAACCTACATCCCTATACTTTGAAAAAGGATCTGCCCAACCCTTGGATTTTGTGGGAACAGCATAGTTCAAAGAATCAAGGATAACAGCAAGTCTTTCGTCCTTTCTAATCTCTTTGTCATTTATAACCGACTTAAGTGACGGAAGTTCACCTGTTTTAATCCACTGTTTCTGTGCATTTTCCGAAGAAACATACATGAGCCATTTGGCTGCAGCTTCTTTGTTTTTGCAGCTATCCATTATTACTAATGCCCAACTCGTAAGAACTGTCTTCTGTTCACCTGTGACAGGATTCTTTGGGACAGGGGCTACTTTGAATTCAAGCTCCGGAACAGCTCCAACCTGTAAAGAACCAAGCATTGCACCATGTCCGAAAACCATTCCCTCTACGTTCTGTCTGAACATTGTATACCTTGCTCCAAACTTTCTTGTATATACTTTATCCTTTACCACCAAATCGGTAAGGAACTTCATAGCTTGAACCTGTGCATCCTCAACTACTATTCTATTGCTGTTTTTAGGATCTGTAAAGGTAGCTCCCTTCATAACCATAAAGGTTTCAATAACAGGATGATATCCTTCTATTCCCAAAGCAGCCTGAACCATCTTGTCGCCTTCCCATTTTGCAAGCTTAATAGCATACTCTCTTAACTCATTCCAATCTTTCGGAGGTTCTTTTATGCCAGCTGCCTTGAAAAGGTTTGTGTTGTAGAAAAGCATTATAGTCTGAACATCTGTTGGAATACCATAAAGCTTATTGTTTATGATAAGACTCTCAATTGTGGCAGGCATAAAGTAATCCTTCATATACTGTGTGGTAACAACTTTGGAAGGAAATTCAGATATTATGCCATAATCAAGAAGTTCTGTCATTGATCTGGCA
>CALMRR010000442.1 GCA_937871925.1 uncultured Petrotoga sp. | reverse complement strand
TACTCCGCGAGAAGCGACAGTGATACTGGTTTTAGGATTGTACGGGTAAAACCATAAAAAACAGGGACATCATTCGATGTCCCTGTTTACTTTGCGCTTAAGCATAAGACTTTTATTGTTTAGTTAAAAGCTCAATAACAGAGACGAAAGACCGAACAAAAGTCCCTTGAAAAATATCAAGGGACTTAATCTTTAAAATTTTGAATTTTTTATAAGCACCTGTCGTATCGACTCCATAACCTCAGGAGAAATACTATACTTTGAAAATCTGAAGTACATTGACCTTAACAGCCCTTTAACGTTTGTAAGAAGATAATGTCTTTGAGGAAATGCTGTTATGCACATTGCCTTTTCAAAATCATTCAACCAGTCAATTAGCTCCTGATCGGACACGTGTCCGTTCTGGTACATGGCAACTACAGCACTTACTGTTCTTTCATCTTCTTCATTTATATACACATAGTTATGGATGCAGAACTTTGTGGTTATGCCCTTAAGTGCAGAGTTGACAAAATCTTTTTCTACATAAGGACTATGCACAATCATCTTTAAACAGTCGGCGGCATGTGCCACGGAATGAGCCCATCCGGCATCTTTTACATATCCTCTCAAATCTCTTTCCATATTATAGTACGATATGAAATCCTGCTGAACGATCTTCAATACTTCCTGCGAAAGGAAGTTGTTTTTTGTATTAACTCGGAGTATCTCAGCTATTATAAGCATGGAAAACGAACGTTTGAACACAGAACTGTCGTCTTCATGTCCTATGTTAAAAAACAGATGCTCCTGATCAAGAAGAACATTAAGAATCTCCTCAAGCTTCCTGTCCTGATAAACTCCGTTTTCTATAAACATTGAAAATACGTCATTTATCAGTGTATCGCGCAGGTAAGGGTCAAGATTCCCTATTTCTCTGAGCATAAACAGTGTAAGGTCATCAATATCGGTATTTTCAAACGGCTTAAAGTTGTTTTCTTTTATATTTTTAAGCTGAAGAATGGTATCCATTGGTTTTTCCCCCTTTTCTTAATAGTAAATGTACTCATATTGTATTATAATAATATCATATATTTGATAAATACTATAAATAAGAGGCGCTAAAAATGGGCAAAAGCAAAGAGGAGTTTCTTCAAGGCAATGTTTTTTCATTCAGAAACACAAAGGATATGAAGGTTTTTATCTACTTCAAGAATAAAGAAGCCAGAATACTTAAGGGAGAACAGGCACAAAAGTTTCTTTGTGATATCTCCGCTGCATCTCCTTCAGAACAACAGCTTATAATGGCTAAAATAACAGGAAATTTTAAGCATGGAAATGAAAGTCATTGATCGCTTGGTTTTTCCGGAACATACTCAAGTATATCTCCGGGCTGACAGTCAAGAAATCTGCATATTCCTTCCAGAGTTGAAAATC
>CALMRR010000441.1 GCA_937871925.1 uncultured Petrotoga sp. | reverse complement strand
TCAAAGTTCTTGGAGAGGAACTTTAATAACTACTACTTTTTATTATACGAGGTTGAAAAAGATGTCCCTGTTAAAGGTGATTTTTCATTTACGAAACTGGCTATCCCTCTCCACCTGTACTGCTTATAGTCTCCCCAATCTATCTGAGAGAACTCTTTTTTAGCGTTATATTCAAGAACTTTGTGCTCTCCTATCCACAAGCTTTCTTCTTTATTCCAAAACTCTTGAGGAGTTTTGGAATCATAGTATGACCAGCTCGGACAGTACAGTCCAAGGGAAAGCATGAGCTTTTCATTGTCTGCAATAAGCTTGGGCCAGTTAAATGCCGTAAGATATCCACTTGCTTGAAGATCAAACCCTACAAAAATACTGCTGGAATCTATACCGTATTTTTGAAGATTCTTGATCGAATTAACCACAGTATCAGGTCTTTTGGTTGATTGCCATCTAAAATCTACAAACATCTCATCGCTTACCTTTTTGTTTGTGGAAAGATCTTTCATAAAAAATGCATTCTTATCTGTAACTTCTCCCTGCCATTCAATATCTCCATTGCTGGTCATTGAATCATACCATACCACCGTCATCCATGGAGCGGATGACTTCACATACTGTATAAACTCTTTCATAAGTTTAGCGTGTGTCTCGTTACAGCCTGTAGTCTCCTGATTTATAAACCATCCGTCAAATCCGTAGTATTTAGTAATTTCAATTAACTTATCAGCAACTATAAAATGACCGTCTTCTTTTTGCAGCAGCTGATCAACCCAGTTTCTTCTTCCTCCGTAGACATTGGGAGGAAAAAAAATCGTACCAAGAACTGGAACTCCGTTTTTATGTCCGGCATCTGTCACATCGGCACTGGGTGGCACAATCACTCCTTCTCCTGCAGAACCTGCCCATGCAACAAGATAATCTATATACTGCCAAAAAGTGAAAGGATATGTCTTCATTGAACCTATCAAACCCTGTGATGGCATTCCGCTGGTAGATGAGTTCATTATAGATAGCGCCATAACTTTAATTCTTTCATCGGCAGAAGGAACTAAAGCCTGTGCCACCATTCTATTGGCAAGCGGGACAGATGCTCTGTTGTAAATTGCATCTGCATCAGCTTCATACTCCCAGTCTATAATATCGTTGGGATACCAGTATGAAGATTCAGGAAGACGTGCGTATACTATGCTTAATAATACAAAAATACAGATAACTAAGAATTTTCTCTTCATGTCTACCACCCCTATTTTTTCATAACCTTATTATATTCGGTCTGTACTTCGTTTTGTGCATCCAAAAGCGCTTTTTCTACGCTCTTCTTCCCGGTAAGCACATAATCTCTTGCTTCAACCAGCTTATCCCATAAAAGTGCACCAACAGGAAGAGGAGGTCTTGTTCTGGCATTTTCTAACAGCTCAATAAAACTTTTTTGTGAAGGATCCGCTTTAAGAAACTCATCGACAGCATTGCGGTAAGTAGGAATATGAAGCGTATCAACACTATACTGTAACTGCCCTTTTGTGGCAAAGTAATATGCCAGCTTAGCAGCATCCGAAGGGTTTTTGGCTCCTTTTGGAACAGCTATACTCCATCCTCCTGCCCATGTAACGGGTTTTCCGCTTTTGGTAGGAATTCCTCCGACTTTATACTTAAAATCTTTAGGTGCAAACTGCTTTATACCTGATATTGTCCAGTTTCCATCCACGATCATTGCAAGCTTACCTGCAGTAAAAGGATTTAAATCGCCTATTGACAGTGAACTAAAAGCGTTGAGCGTTTCATATCCAAATCTATCTGCCCATTCCTTCTGCCATGCGTATGCTTCTATTATTCCCGGATCGGTTGCAAAAATAAATTTTTCTGTCGCATTATCAAATATATTACCTTCAAATGCATATATCCATGTGTATGGCCATCCTTGAGCAAACCACGGAATGAAGCCAACCAGATCATATCTTCCTCTTTTTCCTTCCTTTGTAAGCTTTTCAGCAGCCTTTATCATGCTGTATATATCCTTGGGAGGCTCTTTAAGACCTGCACTGTTTAATAATTTTTCATTGTACAGCAACACCCTTACATCAGTATCAAAAGGGAGTGCCCACATTTTATTACTAAAAATACATTCCTCTATAGCAAAATCATAGAACTCTTTTTTCATAGCATTTATATCAATTCCGTTTTTTTGAAGAAGATCCTCCATTGGCTCAAGGACATTGTTTGCGGCTCTTTGGGAGACAGTAAACCTGTCTATGTACACAAGATCCGGACCGGTTCCGGCATATACGGCCGTCAACAATTTCGATGAGTCCGTTTCTGCAGCAGGAACCAGAACCATTTTTACTTTTATGTCCGGATTTTCTTTTTCGAACGAGTTGATTATTGCATCAATGCTGCTTTTATCAGGATCGCGCGAAAGCCCGTGCCAAAAAACTACTTCCCTTGTTCCAAAAACAACTAACGAAAATATGAGGATAAAACCAACTAAAAATAACTTGGAAAAGTTTTTCATGAATATAACACCTCCTAAAGTAAATAAAAGTATTTTTCCTCCACAACGTTTTTATTTTATAACAGTACATAGTATATTCAAAAGATATCCTTAAGTATTTAAAGAGGTTTATACCTGTATAGACAGGTATAAACCTCTTTCTTTTCAAAAATCATACTATAACTGTAAAACCATAAAAATCAAAGGTATATTTTTCCTATAACCTCGATTAAAAGACAAGCAGACTTTTTAAAGCATTTTTTTATTTTGAAGAGCATTCAGAAGAGTAGTGCTGATAATTTGTTTGCATACACTATATGAGAAAAAAATAACTGCCGGATTTCCGGCAGTTATTTATACTATTGATGCCTTATAAATACTTTCCACCGACGCTTTAAGATAATCATCAAACTCCTTGTCAGACTGCTTAACGTTTAAACCCTCGGTCAAAGCTCTTGAAAAGCTGGCTATAAGGCCATGATTTCTAGCTAACTTTTCATTTGCTTCCTCACGTGTATATCCGCCTGAAAGAGCAACTACCCTCAATACTCTCGGATGTTTTATGATCTCTGAATAAAAATCATCCACTGTCGGTATCGAAAGCTTAAGCATTACATGACTCTCTTTACCAAGCTGCTGAAGATGCTTAAGTATTTCAGACTTTAAAATTTCCTCTGATTCTTTTTTATCAATGCTTTTAATATCTACTTCAGGCTCAATTATTGGAATAAGTCCTGCATCGATTATTTTTTTTGCAATATCAAACTGCTGACTTACAATCTTTTTTATGCCATTGATATCTGCTTTCAAAATCAACGAACGCATTTTTGTTCCGAATATGTTTCTGCTGACAGCCCTTTTTAGCAACAGATCAAGCTCTTTGATGGGTTTCATCAACTGAACACCTTCATTTTCCTGATCAAGACCTTTGTCTACTTTCAGAAACGGTATCACAGACTTTTTTTCCCATAGATAATCTGCAGTAAAAACTCCTTCTATCTTTCTGTCCATAGTCTGTTCAAACAGTATGGCTCCCAGAATATGTTCTGATGAAAAAGAAGGACTTGTTATGATGCGAGTTCTCATCTGATGTACCAAATCAAACATTTCATCATCAGTTGTATATGAATCTTTTGTAATGCCATAAAGTGCAAGTGCTTTGGGCGTACTGCCGCCGCTCTGGTCAAGTGCCGCTATAAAGCCTTTGCCTGAACGCATTTTTTCAAATTGCTTCTGCATCATTGTATTCACCTCCATACTTGTATAATAGCATTATTTTCCTGTAAGTTCAATTTGAAATTCTGGT
>CALMRR010000440.1 GCA_937871925.1 uncultured Petrotoga sp. | reverse complement strand
ACTGAATAATCTGAGTTCCCGGGATACTTATGTGATAAATTCTGCACACTTATCATATATTCCTCCTTCATACCATACGGTCTAGACCTACTAGTCTAGACTGGTAGGTCTATTATATCATATTGTTATTTAGTTGTCAAATAAAAAAATCCGTCAGATTTTTGACGGATTAACTAATATATATTTTTCAAAAATTTATAGCTGTAAAAAAGCTTAGACTCAACAGACAGAAAAACATTATGAAATATTTATCCGAAAAGTATTTTTGAAAGTTTGTTACGATTAATCTTATCACTGAAGGTGCAGGCACGGTCGATAATAATATCTCTAGCTGTTTTGGGATCAATTTTACTATCCGGACATATCCATTCTTTGCCGGCCCAATCGTCAGTAAGACAGTAGGCATTTGCAGCCCAGCCGTACTCTTTGCCTTTTATACTGATTTTACGTTTTGAACCACAGATTGAAAGAAAAAACATTCGTTCAAGCTCTTCAACTGCTTTGTCAGTCTTACTGGCACCTTCTTTTTTGCTAACGTTTAATAAACTTCTTATATCAGCGGTACTGAGAACAGTTCCTTTTTCAAAAAGCTTATAGATCTTTAGAGTAACAGCAGACAGTTCACCTGTGTCATACATCTGCATCATATCTTTTTCCGGATGATTTACTGCATAAAACAACCGATAGTACTCTTTAGATATGAACCCTTTATAGCCACCAAGGATAGATCCGAAAGCAAGCTTTTTTTCTTCTACCGACCGTATGCGCCACTGCCATGGATCGGTGTTAGGATCTCCTGTATGCCATTGGGTTTCAATAGTCTCGTTATCAAGCTTCGGAAAACCGTCGGCAAATTTTCCGCTGAAAGCATAAAATCCAAGTTCATTTACTCTGTCTAAAAATTCCCCATAGTTTTTTAGCATTCCCCACCTCAAATAAGTGATTGTAGTAAAACGGTATACAAAAATATTATAACATAATTTTTTTTTGTCACAACAGGATTGAATTTTTTGTAGTATTATTATAATAGTAAAAAATGAACCTAAAAAGGGGGTACTATATGAAAACAGGCATTATAGTCTATTCAAAAACAGGGAATACTTTTTATGTTGGACAGAGGTTAAGGGAAAGCCTGGAAAAATTAGGACAAAAAGTGTTTTTAGAAAGAATAGGTATTTCCGGAAGTGAAGAGTCAGGAAAATTTGAGCTTTCAAACAGTCCTGATGTATCAGAATATGATCTTCTCATTTTAGGTTCACCGGTTCATGGATTTTCTTTATGCCCTGTTATGACTAAGTATATTTCTGAGGCGCTAGCGAAAGATAAAAAGGTAATATGTTTTGTAACCCAATTTTTTGCATTTCCATGGCTAGGAGGCAATCGGGCTGTAAAGCAGATGAAGAGCCTTTGCACTCAAAAAGACCTAAGCATCATTTATACCGAGGTTATTAACTGGTCAAGCAAAAAGCGTGAAGAACAGATTTTAAATTTTATAGACAAGGTTCTCACAGTATATAAGGCATAGCACTCATAAAAAAAAATCTCCCTGAAAAATACTCAGGGAGAGCAAATTTGTTTAGAATTTTCCTTTTGGTGATACTACTATATCAAATACTACGACATAATTATCTGCAGGTCCCATATCAAAAGGAACATCAATATCGCCAGCTATGAGAAATTCCGGACCTACAACTCTTCCTTCAAGCTTTGAATTGCCCTTTAGCCCTGTTACAGAAGAATTTGACAATGCATAGCCTGTTGCAGGTATTGCGTCAGCAATATCTTTTGTAAAGGTATAGGCAACTTGTGTGAATTTGTTCAATCTGTTGAATTCAACTAATTTCAAACCGCTCACGTTTTCACTTATATTGATTTTGTTCGAAGGAGCGTATTCATTATTTTTACTTACACTAATATCAACAAGCCCATTTGAGATAACTGCTATAGCTCCAAATATCTGGTCTTTTACAAGTCCAGGTTTGGTTAGTACTATATCAGAAGATATATAATTGGTACCTTCTTTAAGTCCTCTGGTACTGTTAAGTGTTGCCCTGTTTATGAAATTACCTGATATCCACTGCATTATTTTTACATTAACAGTTTTATTGTTTAGTTCCAGATTGTTGCCATTAATTACATGTTCATAAGCGGGATCTGTTATTCCGTTATAGGTGGGATATGCAGCAAATATTCCAATAGCCAAAACAAGTGTCATAACAACTGTGATGATATTTTTCATTAGTTATACCTCCAAGTATTTTTTCATCTTAATTCTGACTATAGAATACGCTATATAGGTTAACGGTCAAGCTTGAAAATTACATTTTTGTGAAATAAAAGCAAAGACGAAGCAACATAAAGATGCGTTCTTTACTTTATTTTTATATATGATCTGTATATGCTTTTTAAATCAATCAGAGATAATTATTGTATTTCTTCCCGAGTGCTTGGCAGAGTAAAGCCTGTTATCTGCTTTTTCGACAAGCTTTTCAACTGTAAAGTTTTCTT
>CALMRR010000439.1 GCA_937871925.1 uncultured Petrotoga sp. | reverse complement strand
CCCTGCGAGGTTTTCTGAGGTTGAAATATTTGAAGAACTCTCTATTCCGTTTAAAGATACTGACATATATTTTTTTGGGAAAACAGGCATTGGCGAAAATGTTTTTCGTAACAATATTTTTGATATTTTTGAAAGTGTTGAAACTCTTAATGAAAATAAACTTGTTTTGGAAGGTATAAATTTATTTTTAAGTTATCCTGCCGTTATGGTTGTCGATGAACCTTTTTTTGAAACAGTATCTACAGCTCTGGATTTTGAAAAAAAGGCTGATGACGGTTTTTACGGTGAGTTTATCTTGGCAGAAAATCCCAGAAGCCTTAATTTTTATTACATTAATATTGATGGTTATATATATATAACAACCTACAGATATCTTCTTGATTTTGTGGAGCTCTGTCGCACAGGAGTTATAAAAGCTTATAATTTTGCTGATAAGTATGCAGAGTATGCGGTAAGTTACCATACGAGTTATTTTAAACCGTTATCTTCTGTTTTTCATTATCTTGGGGATATTTACGGAAAGGAGCTTGGCGAGGAGTATCATTTGAAGCTTACGCAGGAAGGAGTATATGCAGAGATTTTAATTAATAAGGAAATTGAGGAGTATGAAAAACTATACTTAAAAGCAGACTTCTTGGATGACCTGTCAGTTCTAAAGGATGCTGACATTGTGGTTTCTATGAAAAAAGAGTATTTTGATATTATAAGAAGTATTACAAATGAGAATGAGCCAGCTATGGAGTATCTTAAGCATCTGGTACAGGAAAGAGCCGTTCTTTCAGTAAAAGGTACCATTAGTGGAATTGATGATATTTCGAGCATAGAAAAGCTTTATCTTTCCTTTTATCTATCGAAGGAGAATGCAGAGATAGTAAAGAATGAGTTTGAGCAAGCTCTTAGCATGAGTTTTATGAGCGATGGTGAAAATTACATTATTTTTGACCAGGATAGAAATATTTTTCTATCCTTAAAGATTGGAGGGGGTATCGGACAGCTTAAGTACTGTAAAGATGCTTCTGACTTTTTTGAGACAGAAAAAATTCTTGAAAAAGCCAGTACCTCAAAGCTAGAAGACTTTCTGTGCTATGAAGATGAAAACAGTAGAGTATCTTTTATAAAAGTTTTTTCCGATGAGTCCGCTTTCAAGAAAATCTGCCTGTCAGTTTCATATGATCATATTATAAACTTTCTCACAGAAATTATCATGAGTACTTTTATTACCAAAGACACAGAGGACGAGATTCCTGAAATTGATTGGGACAGATATAGCGAGGATGAAAAAAATGACTTTGGTCGTAAGCTTTTTGATCTTTTTTCCGCAATAAATGTTTTAAAAAATTCTGACGAAACAGTAGTTCTGGATATGGAAAGTCTTTATAGTAAAGATCTTTTGAATTATGAGCTTTATGAATTAACTGACTTTTCGGTTAGAAAATTTATGGATTATGAAGGACAAGAAACATTCGAGATTTTTTATAAGGGCAATACGGCAGGATATATAAATGATTATGAAATATTTGATTATCTTTACTCGTCTTCGGAGTACTTAACTGTTGAAATAGATAGAGATAACCTTACGGTC
>CALMRR010000438.1 GCA_937871925.1 uncultured Petrotoga sp. | reverse complement strand
GCCCATTTTGGTATATACTTTGTACTGGGGATAATATCGTTTATATTTTCTTTGGGTTACAGTAAGAAATATCTCATGGCGGTTATAACTGGTGTAACCTTTCCTGCTTTTATAGCCTGTTTTGATGAGTATAACCAGGAATTTTTTGAGCGTGGAGCGGCACTTACGGATGTCATGATAGATATATCCGGTGCAGTTGCCGGAACGGTATTAGCAGTATGTGTTATACTTGTTGTGAAGTTGATTCTATATATAAAGAAAAAACACATCCCTCCCGGCTAGCGCCGTACTCCCCTGAAGGGGAGAATAGAAGCACATTGTCGCATGAAAGATGAGAGTAAAAAGCACATCCCTCCCGGCTAGCGCCGTACTCCCCTGAAGGGGAGAATAAAGCACAGAGCACATCCCTTAGTTTTACTGTATTAAAAAAAGAAAAATGGAGAGGAAAGCATGAAAAAAGTTTGTTTCTGGATCCTTTGTTTTTTTGTCTTATTCGGCTTATACGGTTGCATTATAAGAGGAAATGCAAATCCTGCTCCGCAGGCTATCTCTCCATACAATGGGGAAGTCAGGCATATGGATCCCGTATACAAGCAAGATGATTTATATACTCTTAACTTTAACTGGACCTTTCCTACTACAATATCTACAAACTTGCAATATGAGTTTTATTACTCTGATGCTTCTTCAAACCTAGTTATTCCTGTAAAAACCGTTTATTCAAGATCTACATCTCATCAGATAAATCTTTCTGAGGGTAAAACTTATTACTGGAAGGTGATAGCTGTAGATAAAAACACAGGGAAAAAGTATCTTCCGACAGCTTATTCATGGAAGTTTACAATAGAGTTTAAAAAATAGAAAGGGAGGACTACGATGAAGTTTAAGCCGCTTATGTTTATAATACTGCTCATGAGTTGTTTTTTATTCGGATATGACCTGAGGATAGCCGATACACTTGGAATATGGGTTGAAGGTTATCCGGACTACTCGTCTACCGTTACCGTAGGACCTAACGGAGAGATTACTATTCCGACCATAGGAAGGCTCTATGTGCAGGGCATGAGTATTGAACAAGCAGAAAAACTTATAACAGAAAAGATAAAGCAGCGCATAACCATGGCCAAGGTGGTGGTGGGAGTACTTAACTTTTCTCCGTTCAAAGTATATGTGCTTGGTAATGTTGCCAAGCAGGGAGCAGTGGAGATAAGGAAAGAATCGGTAAAACTGTCTGAACTTATAGCTATGATAGGCGGAATAAACGATAGGGGAAAGTCCTCTACAGCAGTTATACGTCATATAGACGGGAAAGAGCTTACTGTAGATATTTCCAAGTACTTTGGAAATCTTCTTAAGGATGATCCGGATGTCTATGAAGGAGATTTTGTTTTTTTTCCGTACTACTATTCAAACAGCATTGCTTTGCTTTCGGAGTTTGAGACAAGACTTTTTGATTACTATGATGGGATAACCTTAAAACATATAGTATCTTCGATGAACATATCTATGTCTGTTATTGAGGATGATATAAAAATACTCAGAAACAGCGATCTTCTTTCCTTTTCGATCAAAGATATATCAGCCGGAAAAGATCTTGTACTTGAAAAGGGAGATACTATAATAGTAAAAAAATCTCAAAACTATGTTTATCTTTACTATGATTACTCGGTAAAAACAATGACTTTTTATGAGGGTCTCAGCGTAAAAGAGATGATATCAAAGCTTGATTTAAA
>CALMRR010000437.1 GCA_937871925.1 uncultured Petrotoga sp. | reverse complement strand
AGGATGGTAAGTGTATATAGGGAAGGGCAGTACAGATTTCATGAGTACGAAAAAAAACTGGCAGACATCTATAAAAAAGGACTTTCAGAGGTCTTTAAAAAAGATATTTCCGAAGCAGAGTACCTGTTTGGTACATGCGGAATAAGATTCCTTTCAACAAGATCTTTGTATAAGCATATAGTTTTGGATAATAAAATTTTGCTTCAAGGGGAGAAGATGGTTCTTAACGGTATTTTCAGCAATCAGGTAAACAACTATGAAAAGATCTTTGATTTTGATGCTAAGCAACTTGAAGCTGTTCAGGAAACAACTTCGAGGGAGAAGTTGATATCGGCAGGGATGGAACTGTTTGGGGAGTACGGATACTATAACGTCAATGTTTACGATATAGCTAAAAAAGCCGGTTTTGCCGTAGGTACTTTCTATATATACTTTGACAGCAAGGAAGAGTTTATGTCTGAACTGATTGATATCATAAATTCTAAAACAAGGCATTTCATAAGTCAGAACATCAACCATTCTTTAAACAGAATTGAACAGGAGCTTCAGGGAATGTATCTTTTCCTGAAATTTTTTGAAGACAAGCTTATATACTATCAAATAGTCAGAGAGGCAGAGTTTGTTGTGAACGGCAAGGTGAAAGATTACTATGACAACTTCGAAAAAGGCTATCTCAAAAATTTGAAGGATGTCAAAGATTACGATCATTCAGTCATAGCAAATTTTTTGGTAGGTATTTCACATTATCTTGGTATAGAGACTCTTTTCAGCAGATCTGCCGAAGATAAAAAAAGCATAATAAAAGAACTCGGAACTCTTTTATACTCTGGCATGGAAAAGTAGAAGATTATTTCTGTACTGTTTCATGCAGAAATGAAAGAATAGAAGACGGGGTCGTCTTCTATTCTTTCAAAAATCCTTTGACCAAATCACAAAAAAGCGGGAGTTTTTCTAGAAACATTGCATGGGCTGTTTTAGGGATGCAAATTATTTGAGATTGTGGAATTTTTTCATTCATTTTAAGCATTTCAAGGTATGGTGTGGCTATATCCTCGTCTGCACCTATCAGTAAAGTTGGAGCAGTAATATTTTTGATTTCGTCTCGTATGTCGAAGGTTTCGTTAGAAGAAGCCAGTCTTATAAAACCGTCAAACCATTGCTTGGTAAGAGTTGACTTGAAAAGCCTTCGTCTGTTCATAAGCCACTCATAATTGCTCTGATAAAAATACCTTGAGTATATAAAAGGCAATGAAACATCAAAAAAGAACTCACCGTCATAGGTTGCTGCAGAAGCTTTCCAAGCCTGCCCAATTGACTTAAGAAAGTTGTCTACATGTGAAATGGTGTTGGATAAAACAAGCTTATCAACCATTTCAGGGTGTTTTAGGGCAAAAAGCTGAGCAACCTGTCCCCCGTATGAAAGACCTACAAGGCTGGCCTTCTTAATTCCTATTTCTGTAAGCAGATCTCTAAGATCTTGTACATGCATACTTATATCGTATTGGTAATCAACATATCTGGACTTTCCCTGATCCTTCATATCGTAAGTTATAACCTGAAAATCTTTTTCAAGATACTTCACATGTTCTGCCCAGCTTGGAACGCTCATCATTATGCCGTTAAGCAGGACAATAGGTTTTCCGTTGCCACTGATATTGTAGTTAATGCCTAATTTTTCAGAAAACACATGAATCACCTCTCATTCAATTTCAATTATAATACAAGGTGAAAAATAAGTAAAACCTTTCTGTATATGCTTAGCGGTAAATAAACTTAATTAGAGTTAAATAAACTTAATTAGAGTTAAAAATGCATATAAAACAAAAATAAGAGAAGAATATGATATTCTTCTCTTATTTAAACGTTTTGACCATTTTTATACAGTTATAACTATTTTGTGAAACAGCTGAAGCTTCTTCAGGAGTAAACCCAAGCTTTATAAAGTAATTCTCCAGAGTTCTAGGGGAAAAGAATACCATCTTGCTGCATCCCTTGCTCTTAGAAAATTTTTCTATCTCAGAGATCATGAATATACCGTATCCCTTGCTTCTGTAATCCTTCAGAATAGCAAATTTTTCTATCCTCATACAGTTTTCTTCGATCATCCTTGCCCTGCACGTTCCAACGGCAATTCCGTTGGCAAACAGAAGAAAATGATCTGACATCTCTTCAAGGTCATCCTTTTTGAACTGCGGAGGATAGATCAATTCGTTTCCAAAAACAAGATTCCTGATCTCCATGGCTTTATCAAAGTATGCGGTATTATCCGAAGAAAAAGTAACCACAAGAACAGACATCTACTTCACCATCCTATAGACATTTTTTATTGCTAAACCAATATCCTCTGCCAGAGGGGCAGTGAATGTCATCTTACTGCCGGTTGCAGGATGAATTACCTCAAGACGGTAAGCATGAAGCATCTGCCTGAAAATATCGTATTTTCTGTCTTCATTAGCTCTACCGTAAACTTCATCTCCCATCAGAGGAAATCCAAGATAGTTGAAATGGACACGGATCTGATGAGTTCTACCTGTTTTTAGGATAACTGAAACAAGAGTTGCCACCGAACCAAAACGTCTCAGAACTTTAAATTCTGTCACAGCCGGTTTTCCGTCATCTACGACAGCCATCTTTATACGGATCTGTGGATGCCTTCCAATAGGTGCATTTATAGTACCTTCATTTTCAGGAATTTTTCCTTTGACAAGCGCAAAGTAGCTTTTCTTAACGATACGATTCCTAAACTGGTCAGAAAGCGCTGTGAAAGAGGCTTCATTTTTTGCAACAACAATAAGTCCCGAAGTATCCTTATCAAGCCTGTGTACAATCCCCGGCCTTATATCTTTCTTATCTCTCTGTATTTCAGGACAGTGAAATAAAAGAGCGTTTACCATAGTATCCTTCATGCAGTTTCCGCTTGGATGAACAACCATTCCCGCTTCTTTATTGATTACTATAATGTCATGGTCTTCATATATTATATCAAGGGGAATATCCTGAGGAACAGCTTCATGCGGCGCAGGTTTTTCAGGTAATTCTAGTACTATAACATCATCCTGCCTGACTCTGTACCCTGGCTTTTTTGGCTCTGAATTAACAAGGATCTGCCCATCCTTTATAGATTTCTGTATAAACGTCCTTGAAATCCATTCGGGTACTTTTCCACAGATGAAAAGGTCAAGTCTTTCATTAACATCATTGAGGGTTACTGGTATTTTTTGCTCCAATTTTTTCAGTCCTTAAAAAGTATATGGCAAGCAGTACAGCACCAATCGTGACAAAAGAGTCGGCAACGTTAAAAACAGAGAAGAATGGAACATAAAACATATCCACAACATAGCCTAAGCGCACTCTGTCCACCATATTGCCGATCGCTCCGCCTATGATCATATTTACTGCAAGATCACCCAACGGGGACAGCTTACCCTGTCTGTAAAACCTGTCTCTGGCAATAAGCATAAAAACAGCCACGATAACCGATACAACTCCAAAAAACATCGAAGAACCTTTGAAAGCACCAAAGGCAATACCTGTATTCTCGGTATATGTCAGTTCAAAAAACCAAATTTTTATTGGATCATATAAAAGATACTTTTTAGCAATAACTTTTACCAGTTGGTCGGCAAATATTATTACCGGTACTATCCAACTCATTACTTCTCCTTTTGATAAAAAAACGGTGCTATCGTTTTAAGACCAATCTCACGATAGTTAAAAATTCTTTCGGTAGATCCTACGAAAAGAACACCGTTAGGTCTGAGAGCGTCGGCAAATTTTTTATATAGTCCTTCCTTTGCATCATTGTCAAAGTATATAACAACATTCCTGCATATAATAAGATCGAAATTTTTTTCAAAAGGATCAGTCAGAAGGTTGAGCTGTTTGAATTTGATCCTGCTTTTAAGCAGCTGCTTTACCTGAAGCTTTCCATCGGCAAGTTTTGTAAAGTACCTGTCTTTAAGCTCGCTACTCATGTTTATAGCACTTCTTTCCTCATATATTCCTTCCTGGGCTTTAGCTAGGACAAACTTATCAAGATCAGCGGCAAGAATAGATGCATTTCTGGCTCTCATCTCTTCAAAAACGATTGAAAGAGTGTAAGGTTCTTCCCCAGAAGAACAGCCTGCGCTCCAAGCCTTGAATGCGGAAGAATTTTCTTTCATAAGCATGGGAAGTATATTCTTTTGTAAATACTCCCATTTTTCAGGATTTCTGAAGAATTCTGTAACGTTTATCGTCAGTTTATCAAGAAACTCATCCCATTTCTTTGGATCATTTCTTAGATCCTTCATATAATCGGAGTAAGTTTTATATGAGTACTTCTTCATTAAAATATCTATTCGCCTTCTTACCCTGTGCTGTTTATAGCCTGTCACATCAAGCTGGAAATACTTTATTAAATCTTGAAGAAGTCTCTCATAATCTTTGTCGTCATACTGGGACTCGTATACTATTCCTTCTTCCATAAAACACCTCCGTTTTTATACTTTTAGTATGAAAGATATGCCAAACCCCAAATTGGAAATTACAAACATAAGTTTGTCGTTTATAGGTATCCTGTAAGAAAAAATACTGTTGGAGTAATTGAAGTATAAAGAGTTAATGAGAAGTTTGCCGGATGATTTGCTGTATCTGAAAATGACTTCTTCGGTCATTATGTACAGATCATCAAGAAAAAAATCATGTACGGAAAAGAAAATGTTCTTTCCCAGATTAAAAAAAGGTCTAACGCCATTCTGTCCTATGTTGAGATAAAAGCCAAGTGAGTTATTATCAATTCCTATGTTGAACTCTGATGTCTTTATATCGGTAAACTTTATCCAGTAAGAGCTTTTCAGCAGTCTGTCAGAAAAATTTATGCCAAAAAAAAGATCTTTTAGGGACAGATTCAAAAAATTATCGGCATTAACTGAAAAGAACTCATAGTTGGTCTTTATAAAGGTGGGACTGCGGATCTCTTTTGGG
This sequence comes from uncultured Petrotoga sp., assembly GCA_937871925.1. Classification (GTDB taxonomy): domain Bacteria; phylum Thermotogota; class Thermotogae; order Petrotogales; family Petrotogaceae; genus UBA5851. Next base: position 3,531 of record CALMRR010000437.1, on the reverse strand, counting down.
TAACGGTAGGTGATCTCAAATCCTGGCTGACTAAAGTCAATGTAATTAATCACCTGGTCTATATCGCTCACTTTTATTTTTTCGTTCTGAAATTCTATAAAATAAAACAATCCGCCGCTGTATACATCAGGCAGATCAAAATTGAAGTTAAAATTTATTTGAAGGGAATTTTTGTAATCCGCAATAATCGAACTTTCTCTTCCAAAGAAAAACAAAGAACATAAAAGGATGCATATTAAAAAAACAAATTTTTTCAAAATATACACTCCTAAGAAAATAAAACGGGGACGAAGTCCCCATTTATTCACATATTCTGAGCAAGTTTTTCCATTTCAGCTTCGTCTATTTCGTAATTTCCAAATACTTCCTGGACATCATCGTTATCGTCGAGAGAATCCAAAAGTTTCAACAATTTTTCTGCATCTGATCCAGTCACTTTAACTGTGGTCTTAGGCAGATAGCTTAACTGAGCTTTTACTGTAAAACCAGCGTTTTGTATGGAGTTTCTCATGTTTCCCAGAGACTCTACCGGACCTACAACTTCTACCGGATCGTCTGAGTCGTCTACGTCCTCTGCACCCGCATCAATAGCGGTAAGAAGAAATGCATCGGAATCGGTTACTTCATTCTTCGGAACTTCCAGAACAGCTTTTCTTTCAAAGTTCCAAGAAACAGCTCCGTTTTCGGCCAATGCTCCGCCATGTCTGGATAATATGTGTCTTATTTCCTGAGCGGTTCTATTTTTGTTGTCCGTAACTACGGAAATTATAAGGGCCACACCAGAGGGACCATAACCTTCATACATTATTTCAACGAGAGCATCTGCTCCTTCAGCACCAACACCTTTATTTATAGCCGATTCGATTTTGTCTTTAGGCATGTTTGCATCTCTTGCTTTTTCTATAGCGGTTCTCAATCTCGGGTTTGAATCAGGTACAGCTCCACCTTCTCTGGCTGCAACCGTCAATTCTCTAATAATTTTTGTGAACATCTGCGATCTTTTCGCATCCTGTGCACCTTTCCTGTGCTTAATATTCGCCCATTTGTTGTGGCCTGACATCTTATATCCCTCCTAAAAACTTTTAATTGCAAGTAAAGTTGTATCATCATGCTGCTCGGCATTTTCCACAAAAGTATCTACCGAATCTATTATACTATTAACTATTACATCTGTGTTATCTATTTTTATCAGTTGTATTAAGCTTTGTAATCTTTCCCAGCCGTACTCTTCGTTTTTGGGGTTGCGAGCCTCAGTCAGTCCGTCGGTATATGTAAAAAAGACAAAATCATCCGTATAGCTGAAATTTTCTGCGGAATAAGCGTTATCTTCAACTATTCCAAGAGGTAACCCTCCGGCTTTGCTGGAATAAAACTTTCCGTCTATAAAAAAAGGCGATTCGTTATGTCCTGCATTTATTATCTGAATGGTTTTGCTTTCTGAATCAACAAGCACAAATATGGCAGTTACAAATCTGTCCGAAGGCAGACTCCTGCAAAGAAAGTTGTTTATATAGTTAACAACTTCCCCAAGATCGGCAGCATTTTCCACCTTACTTCTTACCACTCCTTTAAGCGAACTCATTATAAGTGCAGCAGGAACACCTTTACCGGAAACATCGGCAAGAATAGCAAAAAGCTTTGTTTCACTCAGTTTTAAGGCGTCATAGTAATCACCGCCGACATCGAAAGCCGATCGATAAAAGGTTGAAAGTTGAATTTTTTCAAATGTGGGTAAAGTCTTTGGTAAAAGAGACTCCTGTATTTCTTTTGCAAGTTTAAGCTGTTCATCCATTTTCTGCTGTTTTATACGCTCTTTAAGATAGTTCATAGTATCAAAACCGAATGCCAACTGTTCAGCAACTGATTCTAAAATTTTTTTATCTGAGGCTAAAAATATTGAACGGTCTTTTTTTCCGTAAAGCAAAAGAAAACCCCAAATCTTTATCTGTGATTTTATAGGAACCAGTAGCATAGAATCTGGATAATCGTTTATCTCATCGCGTTCTTTTAAAATAGTTTTAATAGGCTTAGTCCGGTTCATTATGTTAAGAAGCGGGAGTATGTTAAGATCAGCATCAAGAAACTCCGAATACAAAAGATTAAAGTCGTGATAATCATCATTAAGGATGAACTCACCTACCACTATATTTCTGAAGTTTATTACATCTTTTAACCGCGAGACTACATTTTCTATTGCTAGTCTGGGATCTTTGACCGAGAAAACCATCTTACTTATATCCAAAACAGTGGTTAGTTCTTCATAGGTTCTTGAAATTTCTTCGAACTGAGCCTGAAGAATGAGGGTGTTTTCTTCAATTTTCACTTTATAATTATTAAGCTCGTTTATGTATATGTCAATGAGCTTATCCACTCTTTCCTGAAGTTCCGCAATATCATCGGTATCATCGGAAAAAGCGTTCAAAATAGAGTTAAGCTTAGTGTAAATTCTTTTATAATCACTCATGCTCTACTCTCCGACAAGAGATTTGACGGTATCGATAAGCTGTTTTGGACTGAAAGGCTTGGTAAGCACTTTCCTTGCGCCTAAAGACAAAGCGTTTTGCTCATCATCTTCTCCACCCTTTGCTGTAAGAACGATAACGGGTATATCCATGCCCTCATCCTTTAGTATTTTTAAGACTGTAAAGCCATCCATTATAGGCATCATGATATCAAGACATATGGTATCCGGACGTACTTTCTTAATCTTATCTATAGCATCTTTTCCGTTAACGGCTTCCTGCACATCATATCCGGCGTGCTTTAGATTGAAAGTAAGTATATTGCGCAATACTTCGGAGTCATCAACAACCAGTATTTTTTTCATATTCAGCCCTCCATACGGCTTCATCACATATTGGAATAAAAAAATCCTTCTCCGGTTCAAATCCATCTTTAACCAGCTTAAAAGGATTGAAAAGCATATCGCTTTCCTGTATATATTGTATCATAAAAAAGCCTTTTTTATTCACGGAATAGGTGAAATTCATAAACAGGTCTTTGAATTCATAAGATTTTTTTCCTTTTTCTATAGAGGAATTTTCATATAAAAGTAACTTTTTAAAAACATTTTCGGAAAGATAGCATTTGAAACAATATCCTTCAATTTCTGTCGAAAGCTTGAAAGAAGTTGGAGTCTCCATGTATTCCAAAAGATCCAGTCCTTTCTGAATGTTGCCTGATACTTTTGAAAAATCAAAACAGTCTTTAGTCTGTACGGTAAGATATAAGGCCCTATTTATAAATCCAAGAGGGATTGCGGGCGAGTATGAGATCATAGGCATTGGATGGAATCCCTGAGAATAATCCATGGGACAGCTTGACCTTCGCATAAACATTTCTACTGTTCTGGCTATATCGTTGTGAGATATGTATGAAAGACATGAATATTTCTTAAATCTTAATAGATATTTCATTTGTATGCACCTCGGAATGAGATATGATATAATAATTTTGGTACGAGAAATACTTGTAAAAAGAACTTTGGGAGGAAGATCAGTGAGAAAATATTTCAGAAGTTTTTTTATAGGA
>CALMRR010000436.1 GCA_937871925.1 uncultured Petrotoga sp. | reverse complement strand
ACATATACAACATATCGCGCGAACTGGTGAAGTTCTATGAAAAAAAGATAACCTCCGATGAGCTTGCACAGAGCATAGCCAAAGTTCCGAGCTGGATATCGGAAGATTTTTTTATAAGAAGAAACAGAAACTTCAGATTAGTATCAAGGGTTATCGATTATGTAAAAAAAGGAACTATTGACTTTCTTAACCTTACTCTTGATGACAATACACAGGGAAGTCTTTCCTTATGGGAATCTGAAAAGCACCAGAAAAAGGTCGATGATCTCGGTTTGCTATCAAAAGTTTCAATACATGCAGGAGCTGATGAATCAACACTTACACTTCTTGCCAAGGTTCTTTGTGACGAGTTTAAAGTAACTCCTAAGTTTAAAGTGGTTTATACAGAACCAGAGTATAAAAGCTTTATTCCAGCTTACGAAGGAAGACCTTTGGAACAGGGAATAAAAAGTCATATACTGAGTGCGGGCGGACAGCTGTGTGAGAACGGCGAAGATATTATCTTTTATGCCCACAATCCTACAGCGCGTAAAGAAAGTAATGAACAGGAAGATGTTGAATCAGAAAGGTATACTGCGACCGTTGACTCTCTTAAAAAATCTGAAAGCATTGTGGGAATTGCATGTATAAAGTACACAAACGGTTCCGATAATTCAATGGCGAAAGCTGTTCTCAATGCCCGTCTTAACTGGAACATCTTTAACTTTGCAGGCTGGAACACAGCCGGGAACACTGTTGGAACTGTATGCGCATGTAGCATAATACAGTATCTCGGAAAGAAAGGACTTTTGAAGATAGACAGCTATGAAATGCTTAAGCTTCAATTTGTCTTTTTCCTGGAACATTGGGCTTTTCAGAGCAATGTCAGAATAGATCTTATTAAGAAGGCAAACGACGAAAAAGGTGTTCCGCCATGGTCTGTGATACCAATTGAAAGATGGGCGGTTGATTTCACCAAAAGTGAGTTGAAAAGTTATGCAGATTTTATAGCCCAAGGCATAGGCTTTGTCTACGGTGACTTTGATATATTCTTCCCCTGGCACAGATCCTTTGAACTTGGAGTTACGGTAAAAACAGCAAAAGACTAAAGGGTGATTACTTTGATGAAAAAACTTCTTTTTATGTTTCTTGTACTATGTTTTTCAGTACTGGCTCTTTCAACAGCAAATCCTGAAATAACTTTTGCAGTACTGAGCGATATTCACAGCAAACCTGATCCTTTGAAAAATGCTCTGATCGATTTAAAAAGTATTAATCCTGAATTAACAGCTCTTGTTTTGAACGGAGATACCGTAGATTTAGGTCAGCCGGAGGATTATGCAAAAATATCTCTGTGCCTTGAAGAAAACTCTGCTCTTTTACCAAAAATTGTTATAAAAAATATGGGTAATCATGAGTTCTACCAAGAGTACGGAAGAGGTCCGAACAGTAGAAAATCTAACGATATTTTGATCGCAAGGTATCTGGATTTTTCATCAAGAGTTCTGGTATACGACGATAATTGGATAAATGGTTATCACTTCATTCATATGGGGTCTGAAAGTACTTATAATAAGTATGTTGATTCAAGCACCGTCAGAGCAACCATTTCGGATGAACAGATTCTCTGGCTTGAGGAAAAGCTTGCAGAAGATTACACTCCGGGCAAACCTATCTTTGTATTTTTGCATCAGCCGCTGGATAACACAGTTGTTTTTTCGCATTACTACAGATATAACATAAACAAAGATCAAGTAATACGTAGCATCTTTGAAAAATATCCCGAAATAATTTTCTTTTCTTCTCACTCTCATCATTGTTTTGAACTTCCCGGTAACTTTTATACCGATCCAAGCGGTTTTAAATGTGTAGATACAAGTTCTGTTTCCAGACCAACATATATCGACACTAAAGAGGGTGTTGAAAAAGAGTGGGTGCCTTCAAGCGAAGGAGTTTATGTAGAAGTTTTCAAAGATAAGGTAGTAATAAAAGCAAGAGAGTTTAAAAAATCAGAATGGATTAAAGATGCACAGTTTATCATAAATTACTGAAAAACAAAACGGCCGGGAATCCGACCGTTTTGTTTTATACTTTGAAAGAGCTTATCTGCTCTAAAAGTTTATCTGAAAGCTCTGCTAAAATTGAAGCAGAACTGCTTACCTGCTGAGCGCCTGAGCTTTGATTTGAGATAGCGCTGTTTGCATCCTTTACCTGATCGCTTATCTCTTTTACTGTTTTGGCAACATTGTTTATGGCATTGGTAATTTCTTGTGTTGAAAGGCTTTGTTCTTCTATCGAATGCGACAGATTATTTATCATTGTGTTTATATTCTGAACCTTCTTTTCTATATCCTCGAACTGCTTGAAGGTGTTTTGAGTTTCACCATCTATGTTCTTTATCATTCCTGCTGTAACAGAGGTCGCCTTATTAGCGCTTTCTGATTTTTCCTTTATAACTGTTAGAATGTCATTTATCTCATGAGTAGCTTTTTTACTTTCTTCTGCAAGCTTTCTTATCTCTTCGGCAACCACAGCAAAACCTTTTCCTGCATCTCCTGCTCTAGCAGCCTCAATAGCAGCATTTAGAGCAAGAAGATTTGTCTGTTCCGTTATGCCGTTTATGGTATTGACTATCTTTTCTATAGATCCGGCATTCTCAGCAAGTGATTTAACATCTGTTTCATTGCTCTGAGACTGTTTTACAACTTCATTTATCGAAGCAGCAATTGATTTTATCGAATCCTTGCCTTTGATAGAAGATTCCAGCGTACTTCTGGCAATACTCTCCAGCTCTTTCGAACTGTCTGCTATCTTCTGCGACTGATTGGAAATTTCTTCAACTCCTTTGGTTACTTCTTCTACAGAAACCGCTGCGGAAAGTGTGTTCATACTTATCGTTTCCACCTGTGACGAAAGTTCTTCTATTGCCGCTCCAGACTCTTGCGATACAGATGCAAGATCTGTCGAAGAAGCCGTTATATCTTTGACTGCTGTATTAACTGAGGTCATAGTACTTCTGAGATTCTTAGCCATTTGATTAAGAGATATGGCCATCTTTCCTGTTTCATCCTTGCTCTTTGATACAAATGTCTTTGTCAGATCGCCTTTGCCGAACTCATCTATGGCTCCAGAAAGCTTCTTTATGGGTCTGGAGATAGTATTGCCTATCATAAAGGAAACCAAAACAAAAACAAAAAGTATGGCAAGTATTATCAGGACTATTGTGTAGGTTATCTTATCGGCATCTTTTGTAAGCTCTTTGGCAGATATGGTTATTCCAAGCACCCAATTGGGGGTCGATGGAACAGGAGAGTACATAATTACAGATTTTCCTGTTTTTTCATTATTCACAAAGGAAAAACCTGACTTACCGGAAAATATGTCTTTTACAAATTTGTCCAGATCTGTGAATCCAAACTCTTTACCCTTATAAAGGTTCATCTTCAGCATTACGGACTGATCTGGATGCACTATCACAAGACCTGTATTATCGGCAATCCATCCATAGCCTCCTCTTATGTTTATCTGTGAGGCTATCTCGACAAGCTTGTCAATACTGATGATGCCTCCGAATACACCGCTAAGGCTATAGTTAACTATCGGAACCACAATATTGAAGACTGCCTTGCCCGTCTGAGCCGAAATATACGGTTTGGTAATTTCGACTTCGCTCCCGTTTATGATACTGTCAAAGTACCCTTCTGTAGAAACATCGAATAAAAGTCCTCCGGTTCCGTAAGCCTGCCCGTCAAGACCACTTAGAAAAAACGCATCAAAAATATCGTTGGACTTAAGCTCATTCTCAAGAGTATTACTCACCATCCCCCAGTAAAGAGTCTTTACCATGTCATTGTTGGAATAGCTTTTCACACTCTTAACAGCGTTTTCCATAACCCTTCCCAGCTCCGACGCCCTTGCATTTAATATCTGATTGGACATATCATGTATTATTGGCTGAACTGCCTGGCCAACCATAATATAAAGGATTACTGCAAGAACTGAAAAAACAAGAACACTTGCCCCCACAAATCCAATAAGTATCTTTCCTCTTATACTTTTCATTTTATCCCCCTATAAAATAAAACCACCCACAGGAGGGGCAGTTTTATTAATTTAAACCTCAAAGGTATTTTCTTCAATAACTTTCTTATACCATAAAAAACTATCTTTAGGTATTCTTTCAAATGTTTTGTAGTCTATATATACAAGTCCGAATCTCTTGGAATAACCTTCTGCCCACTCAAAGTTGTCCAACAGAGACCAAACATAATAACCTTTCAGATTTATCCCATCCTGAATGGCTAGGAGGGCTTTTTCAAAATGCCGTTTGAGATAGCTTATCCTCTGAACATCATGTATCTTTCTGTCTGATGTAAGAATATCGTCGTATGTTGCACCATTTTCAGTTATGTAGAGCGGAATATTGCCGTAATTTTCTTTTATGTACCTAAGAATATCATATAACCCCTGAGGATAAACCTCCCAGCCAAAGTACGTTTTTTCTCCGTCCATTTTTACAGATTCAAATCCTAATTTACCTTTCTGAGAATATTTTACCACATTTCTGAAATAATAATTTATTCCAAGAAAATCAATTTTTTCTGAGATTACTTTCATATCTTCAGAATCAATTGCTTCCAGTATTTTTTTAAACTGCGGATTTTCCATGATTATCTTAGGATAAGTTCCCTTGAATATAGGATCCAGAAATAGCCTGTTCCACTGAGCATCGCCAGTTAAGGCAGCCATAACATCTTTGTTATCTTTACTGGCAGGTTCATACGGAGCAAGATTTAAAGTTATCCCTATCTGACCTTTATATCCATTCTTCCTGAATCTTTTTACAGTCTCACCATGCGCCAAGAGCACATTGTGAACACACTTTGCAGATGTCCATATGTCTTTCATCCCAGGTGCATGAACACCATCAAGATTTCCTAAAAATATAAATACTGAAGGCTCGTTGAAAGTTATCCACTGGTATATCTTACCGTCAAGCTCCCTAAACATAAGCTCGGCAAAGTTAACAAAATACTCCGCCGTTTTCCTGTTGGCCCATCCGCCCTCATCCTGAAGAATCTGTGGAAGATCCCAATGGTACAGAGTAGCAACTGGCTTTATATCGTTTTTTATCAGTTCATCGGTAAGTTTTTTATAGAACTCAATACCTTGGGGATTAGGCGTATTCTTAGCATCCTTCAAAACTCTGGGCCAGGATATGGAAAATCTGTAGGCCTTTATGCCAAGCTCCTTCATAATAGCTATATCCTGAATAAATCTGTTATAATGATCGCATGCAAAGTCGCCTGTATCTCCGTTTACTACATTGCCGGGAGTATGGCTGAACGTATCCCATATGGACGGAAGCTTACCAAAATCATAAGCCGCACCTTCAATCTGAAAACTTGCCGTTGCCGCTCCCCATATAAAATCATCCGGAAAATTATGGTTCATTGAGCTTCCTCCTTCATTG
>CALMRR010000435.1 GCA_937871925.1 uncultured Petrotoga sp. | reverse complement strand
CCAGAGTGACTGTGACTCTATCTTTACCGCTGAGCATTCCTTTATTATAAAGGTACTTTTCAATACCGTATGTTGTCTGGTCATACTTGCCTATCATAAGATTAAGTGAAAAAAGATTATTGTAGACCCTTTCCGCAGACCTATGGATATTAGCAAACTTGTAAAGCTCACCAAGATCTTTTTTTGCCAGTTCCAAGGTTTCATATGTACCCCAGCAGATATACTTTTTATTTTCTATTTCTGAGTATAAAAATCTTGTCTGAAGCTTGGTTATAAGAGCGGCATATTTTTTTTGTCTTTTCATAAACTCTATATCAAGCCATGCTTCATACTTAGGCTTTTCATAAACAATAAAATGACCCTTGCTGTCAACAAGGGTCGCTATTTTTTTCTGAGAGTCATCAGAACTGTTTTTATTGGCAGCGTTTATGCTGAGAAGCTCAGTATTGAAAAAAAGACCTGCGGCTACCACAAACAAATACAGCCCTGCTATAAACAGACGGGCTATGGAATACCTTATCTTCAAAAAACACCTACTTTCCGTTCAGCACCGACAGCAATTGAATATACTGCTCAATCTTCAGATCAGTAGACTTTACAACTTCAGTAATATTTTCAAAAGAAGCGGTTTTCGAATCAATTATCTTTTTATAACTTTCTATATCCTTGCCCAGGTTAAGAAACATCACAAGCCATATGCTTATAACCATTGCAGCCATAAAAAGAGATACATATATGGCCAGATCAAGAAAATTGACCGAACTACCTGCTCTCTCCCTTACATTTCTTAAAGTAGATGCCCTTTCCGACATGTACCTTCCCCCTTAAAACAGAGCTATTTGAACTCTGCAACTCTTAATTTGGCACTCCTTGCCCTTGGATTGCTGCTTATTTCGCTTTCCTGCGGTAATACGGGTTTTTTAGTTACAAGAGAATATGAAGGGTTGTTTCTGAAATAATCTTTTATTATCTTATCCTCAAGAGAATGAAAGGATATCACGACTACCCTTCCGCCATGATTCAAAAGATTCTCAAATTTTCCAAGTGCAGCCTTAATATTTTCAAACTCTTTGTTGACTTCTATTCTTATAGCTTGAAAAGTTTTGGTAGCAAAATGCCTCTTCCTTTTATGAATCTCATACGACGGTAAACCATGCTGAATGGCTTTTACAAGCTCTCCGGTTGTATTGACAGGTCTTGAGGAAACAATACTCCTTGCTATTTTACGTGAAAACTGATACTCTTGGCCGTACTCAAAGATTATCCTTGCCAGTTCTTCTTCCTCATATTTGTTCACAACCTGTATAGCGCTGAAAACTGAATCTGGATCCATCCTCATATCCAAGGGCTCATCATTCATAAACGTAAATCCTCTGTTCTCTCCCTTGAGCTGAAAAGTGGAAACTCCCAGATCCATCAAAAAACCATCAACTTTTTTTATCCCCATTCCTCTTAACACTATATCTATATCTTTATATGATGCCTTAAAGAAATCTATCTTACAGCCAATATCTTTGAGCCTCTGCTCAGCTATTTCCAAAACTTCATAGTCAACGTCAACGCCTACTACTCTTGCTTTTCCGCCGGCTTTTTCGTATATGGCCTTACAGTGGCCGCCTTCTCCGGCTGTGCAGTCAACATATATTCCGTCATCTTTGATGTTTAGATACTCTAAAACTTCCG
>CALMRR010000434.1 GCA_937871925.1 uncultured Petrotoga sp. | reverse complement strand
TAGAAAGTACTGATCTCATAATAACCAATCAGTTCATATATGATCCGATTATAAAGGAGTCAGACGCAAAGTGTAATGTAATATTTCAAGAAAGATACGGAAATGGTGAACCTTCAGATGAAATGATGAACGGTATTCTGAACGAAGCAAAAAAATATGATTTTAAAAGAATAATTGCTATCGGCGGAGGTACTGTTATAGATATCGCTAAGATCCTTGTTCTCAAAGATATTGTTGACGTAAAGGATGCTTTTGAAAGAAAAGTTCCTCTCCTAAAGGGAAAAACTCTTATAGCAGTTCCTACTACCTGCGGTACCGGAACCGAGGTTACAAATATTTCTATCGCCGAAATAAAATCAAAAAAAACTAAGATGGGGCTTGCAGTTCCTGAATTGTTTCCAGATGCGGCAGTTCTTATCCCTGAGTTTTTGAAAAATCTTCCTTATAAATTTTATATGTATAGCTCTATTGATGCTCTTATTCATGCGACCGAATCATATCTTTCACCAAAAGCAAATACATATACCAAGCTTTATGCTGTGAAAGCAATAGAAACCATACTTGATATCTATATTAATATGAAAAAGTTTGGCGAAGAGTACAGATTTGAAAGGCTTGAAGATATTCTGGTTGCAAGTAACTGCGCAGGAATAGCTTTTTCCAATACTGGAGTAGGAGCCGTGCATGCACTTTCTTATCCTATAGGGGGAAATTATCATGTCCCTCACGGACTTTCTAACTATCTTTTCTTTACAGAGATATTTAAGCTTTATGTAAAAAAGAATCCTTCAGGAACGATAAAGGAACTGAACAGAATACTTTCTGGTATTCTAGATTGTGATACTTTTGACGTATACGATAAACTTGAAATGCTTTTGGGAAAACTTTTGCAGAAAGAAAGGCTTTCTTCTTACGGAATGAAGGAACGCGAGGTTGAAGAGTTTGCAAAGAGTGTTATAGCCAATCAGCAAAGGCTTCTTGCTAACAACTATGTTCCTCTTTCCGATAAAGAGATAGAAAACATATACAGAATATTATTATAACGGAGGAAAATAAATATGTCTGAAATAGATGAACTGATTCAAAAGTCTAGAAAAGCACAAAAAGAGTTTGAAAGGTTCAGTCAGGAACAGGTTGACTTGGTGGTTAAAGAAATTGCAAAGACTGTTTACGATAATGCCGAGTTACTTGCAAAAATGGCTGTTGAAGAAACCAGAATGGGAGTTTATGAGCACAAGGTTTCTAAAAACAAAGGAAAGTCAAAAACCATATGGAATGATCTCAAAAATAAAAAATCTGTTGATATAATAAAAATTGATGAAGAAAAAAATATTGTTGAAATAGCTAAACCCATGGGAGTTGTAGGTTCCGTGACTCCTACCACGAACCCTACTGTTACGTGCATGTGTAACGCAATGTTTGCGCTTAAGGGGAGAAACTCCATAATAATCGCACCTCATCCAAGGGCAAAAATGACTTCTTTGAAAACAGTTGAACTTATTAATGAAGCACTCAAAAAATATAATTCTCCGGAAAATCTTATTCAGGTAATAAAGGATCCGAGTATTCAAAAAACTGAAGAGCTTATGAAAGTTGTTGATGTTGTCGTCGCTACAGGAGGAATGGGCGTTGTCAAGGCTGCATATTCCAGCGGTAAACCAGCATATGGGGTCGGAGCAGGAAATGTCCAGGTTATACTGGACAACGACATTGACTATGAGACAGCAGCAGAAAAAGTCATATCAGGAAGAGCTTTTGATAACGGCATAATCTGTTCCGGCGAGCAGAGTATAATAGTTGATGAGCATGACTATGAAAAAGTAGTGAAAGCTTTTGAAAGCAAAGGTGCCTTTTTTGTAAGAGATCAAAAAACCAAGGAACATGTCAGAAGTATACTTTTTATTAATGGACAGATAAATAAAGATGTTGTGGGACAGTCTGTAAAAAAGATTGCTGAAATAGCAGGGCTGAATATTCCGGAAAATACCAAGGTAATCATAGTAGAAGCTGATGGTATAGGAAAAGAAGATGTCCTGTGTAAAGAAAAGATGTGCCCGGTTATGGTCAGCTTCAAATATAAAACATTTGATCAGGCAATAAAAATTGCAAAAACCAATCTTGAACTTGAAGGTTCGGGACATACTGCAGCCATTCATTCCAACAACAATTCAAATATCGAAAAAGCAGGGATATCTCTTCCGGTTTCACGGCTTGTTGTAAATGCACCTTCTTCAACTACAGCAGGAGGCAGTTTAATGAACGGTTTTGCACCAACTACAACCCTTGGATGCGGTTCATGGGGAAACAACTCCATATCTGAGAACTTTACCTATAAGCATTTAATAAACATTTCACGTATAGGCTTTGTAAATACCAAAATACGTATTCCCACTGACGAAGAAATCTGGGCCTGAAAAAAGGAAAGACCTTTATGGTCTTTCCTTTTTTATCGTGTATAATAGTTTTAACAATTGAATGAAGGAAAAAAGTTTTCTTGGAGTATACCACTAAAAAAATAATTTAAGATCATGGAAATTTTTTTTAACAATAAAATGTTATCATTGTGATTGATTTACAAACTAAAAATTTAATACTTAACTTATTTAAAGAGAAAAAACACAGTCCGGTTGGTAGTCCGGACACAGTAAAAACTGTTAGTAGCCTTCCGTATAACGGATGTCCATTCTCCAATTTTTTGTTTAGGAGGATGTATGGAAAAAGGCATAAGACTAACAGTTTTTTTTGAAGACCCTTTTTGGGTCGGAGTATTTGAAAAAGTTGAAGATCACCAGCTATATGTGTGCAAATATGTTTTTGGTGCAGAGCCAAAAGAGTATCAGGTTTATGAACTCATTTTAACCAAACTTAACTCTCTTTACTTCAGCAGAGGTATCTTTACAGAGTTTAAACCGGAAAAAAAAGTCAGTCCCAAAAGGATGCAACGGCAGATAAGCAACAGCATAAAATCACGAGGCCCCGGTGAAAAAGCCTTTATGGCAATGAAATATGAGCATGAACTACTTAAAAACGAACGCAGGAAAATTAAAAAACTTTTAGAAGAAACTGAGAAAACAGAAAAGTTTGTTAAAAAGCAGCTCAGGAAAAAAGAAAAGCATCGTGGACACTGATTTTATAAGACCTTTATCATTATAAGACAAGGATTTTCTTCTCCCCATATCTCTTTTATCTCTTGCAAAGGAAAAAAACCACATTTTTTATAAAACATCCTTGTTCTGGCATAAAATTCATAATCACAAGACTCACCCAAGGTTTTTACCATGAGGAATCTATATCCATTATTTTTGAGGAAAAGTTGAGCTTTTTCAATCAAAATGGTTCCTATACCTTTTCTGTGATATGGTTTTTCTATACCCATAACATATATTTCTGCAGTATATTCGTTGTTACTTTTTATGGAGATAAATCCAACAGGCTTTTCATCATCGTATGCTGCAAGAAAGACTGTTTCTTTTACTCCGGATACATAATCGTTTATAGCGGAGTCAATTCCAAACCATTGGGGAAGTTTTTTTAGAATGTCTGCTGTGATAATTTGTTTATCCGCTGAAGTGACTTCAGAAATTTTTATCATATATTCTGTGCCTCCTTTTTATAAATTATAACATCATCCTTCAATTACCTTTTTCCGGACTTGACATGACCTTTGGATATATGTTATAATAAAAATACCTACCAGGGGTATAATAAAAATATATAATACAGGAGGAAAAATATGAAAGAAATAACCGATGCTACATTTGAATCTGAAGTTTTAAAAAGTGAGCTGCCTGTTCTGGTTGACTTCTGGGCATCTTGGTGCGGACCGTGCAGAATGATTGCGCCTGTAGTACAGTCTTTATCAGAAAAGTATGACGGCAAAGTCAAGTTTGTAAAACTTGATGTAGATGCTAATCCCCAAAATCCCCAGCTGTACAGAGTGAACAGCATACCGACACTTATGATCTTCAAAAATGGACAGCCTGTAGATACATCCGTGGGATTTAAGCCAGAATCTGTGATTGAAAAGATAATTCAGAAAAATTTATAGGCTATGGAAGAACTATTTGATATTGCAATCATAGGAAGCGGTCCCGCAGGGCTTTCTGCTGCATTAAATGCGAAGATAAGAAACAAAAAAATACTATTTTTAGGGAAAAAAGAGTTGAGCGAAAAACTTTACAAAGCTCACACCATTAATAATTATCTGGGTTTTCCAAATATTTCAGGGCAAGACCTTAAAAATAGTTTCAAAAAACATATTGAATCTCTCGAAATAGATATAATGGATATGTTTGCCGACACAGTTTACTCTATGGGAGATTACTTTTCCATATCTGTAAAAGAAAAGGTTTTTGATGCAAAAACGGTTATTGTTGCTGTTGGAATGGACTTTCCTAAAACTATCAAAGGTGAAAGAGAGTATCTCGGAAAAGGTGTCAGTTACTGTGCAACATGTGATGCAATGCTTTTTAGAAATAAAAAAGTGGCAGTAATAGCTTACGATAAAGGGCTTCAGTTTCATCTTCTTTATCGTAAGCTATTACGGCGACTTTTTTATT
>CALMRR010000433.1 GCA_937871925.1 uncultured Petrotoga sp. | reverse complement strand
TCCAGAGTTGAAAATCTTATGGCTTTTGCTTTTGATGTTTTAAGCACGGAAAGATTTGCCTGGGTAATATCAAGCGCCGCGGCAAGATCCTTGGAGTTTTTTTTCTTTTTTGCCATAACCACATCAAGATTAACTACTATAGCCATTATATCCTCCCCGTCCTATATTGTAAGGTCATTTTCTTCTTTCATATCCGCTGCCATCTTAAGAATCTGGGCAAAAACAAAAATTATTACTGCCAGAATAAGAAGATTAATATTGATTCTGAAGTTAACAAAATAATCGCTGCCTTCTTTTATAAACTTTTCTGCAATTACTCTGCCGTTGAAGAAATCTATCGTTCCTTGAATCACAGACATAATCATAATGTTTACAGAAAGCTTTGACATAAGTGAGAAGTTCTCTTTGACAAAGATCTTTTCCTTTTTTATATTGGAAAAAATTTTTTTAAGCCAGAATATTGTCAGAATAAGTACTGCCGTTCCAAGAATATAACTTGCGAAAAGCTCCTTTGAAAACACCATTTCGTTTATATTAAATGAAAGACCGTAATAATCAATCCTGAAGTTGGTAAATCTGTCTTTGCTCATCCAGAAAAATCCCATCCCTAAAAGAAAAACTGCCGCTGCTATCGAAATATAAAAACATACACTGAAAAAACCGGATAGAAATGAGCTTAGCTTTTTAAAGCTTTCGTTTATCATAGTATACCTCCATATCTTTAATTTTCTTTACTATTATACAATAAAAAATTATCGTTTGTCAATTATTTTTTATTGACAAACGATAATTATTTGTTGTTATACAACACTAATAAGAAAAGGTTAGTGCAAAAATATGCATGGTAGGGCTTTTAGGCAGATATATCCGTTCAGTTCCTTTTGGAGAGAGTTCTATCTTCTGTATAAATATCTTTGGATTTATGTTTTCTTTTATTCCAAGGCTCGTATAACGGTATTTTCCATTCAGAAGAGTGCTTTCACCGTATATTGGCTCCTGGCACCAGTCTGAAAACTTCAGATCAACCTCCGAACTGCTTTTATCCTCATACTGTATGGTCAATTTTGATTCATAGCTTCCATGATCACAAGAACCGGCTATATACATATACTTTGCATAGACAGGTTTATCAAAAAGAAGCTCCTGTCCGGTGCATACAATATTATCCTTTGTGGTTGTCTGAATAAAAAACGGCACAGTTCCGCTGAGTATATAACCTTCTGCTTTTTTCTTTTCAATCTCTTCCTGCGAGTACTTGGCACCAAATACCCCTTCCGGATTATCAAAATTGCCTTCCCGCCGGTTTTTAAAATCAACTATGCCGTCATTATTGAAGACCTCCGAAAGATCGACATTTATATGACCTTTATTTTCAAAAGTTTTTACAGTAAATTTATCGGTATATGCTTTACTGCTCTGTACTGAAAGTGTGTAGTCCGTACTAATCATTCTTCCGCCACTGAAAAGAAAGAACTCTCCGTCAAGTTCTATAACAAACTTATGCACCTGCGGAACAAAAAGTATCTGATCAACATAAACATACCCATTTGAAGGCGTAAACGAAAGGGTAACCTTTCCGGAAGAATAGGAAATACCCTGTGCAAGACTGTATATTACAGAACCTCTTTTTAATACAGTTTCCTGAATATTTTCTCCAAAATACGTTTTCACCGCAACATCCGATGCCTGAACAGAACCAAGCATATAAACATCGTATATATCCTTTTCAAGAGGAACGGAGCTTTTAATGACAAGCTTCTCTTTTGATGCAAGTCGGACATTTCCGGAGTTATCTATATCAAAAGAAGATATGCCTGCATCGAACTTTTCTGCTTCCATCAGAATAGTTTTGCTCCCTCCTATTACTTTGGCATCGATAAACCTATGAAATTTTTCATCCAGCGAATTAATCTGCATAAGTGTTAAAAGTGCCGATATTGTAGACTCAGCACCTGCATTTGAATTGATATAGACAGAGTGCAGACCGTCATAACCTTCGCCGTTTTTACCGTACATAGGAACGGAAAGAATATTGTTTCTGAAGAAAAACCCTGCAAAAAGGGCTGCAAGATAGCCGTACCTTTCCTCACCGGTCGCACGGAAAATACTTGAACACGAAGAAGAAGCCGCTTCGGCTCCGTACGCAATCTGAGGATAAAGCGCAAAATACTCCTTCACTTCATAGATAGGCCCGAGTGAGAGAAGTACCTCCAGCCAGTTATCAGCATATTTTCTTGCCGAAGCAATATACTCTTCTTTTCCGCAAACCGTATACAGATCAGCGAGCGCCTGCGCTTGACGGCTTCCCCAGCTATGCCATGCAAACCCGGAGTTTGATTCATTATATACTCCTTTATAGGCCGATTCATCCAACTGTTTGTCGATTATGGCTTTTCCTATGCTCTGTGCAAGTTCAAGTGTTTTTTCGTCTGGGGAATTCTGATAATACTTCACAAGACCAAGAAGAAAAACTGAACTTACATCTGTATATCCGTTAATTAGAAAACTTTTGTCAAGACTACCCTTTAAAAGATCAAAAGAACTTTTTGCAGCAACAGAAAGTCTATCGTAAAACTGGCTGTCAGTACTTTTAAAAATTTCCATACCATTGGAAATAGACCAGAAAGCTCTCGCTGCCCACCAGCTTTTGCTCTTTCTGCTTGTAATTCCGGTACGGTTAATTGTACCGTTTTCATCTATAAAATTATAAAAATCTCCGTCATTGTCCTGCATAGCAAGAACAAACTCAAGAGCTTCTCTTGCCCTTTGCATATAAAGGGAGTTACTTTCCTGTCTGTATAAATCTGTATACAGAACCGCAGCCCTTGCGACATCATCAACACAGGTGACTCCTTCAGATACCGCAGGAGCATGCTTATATGCACCGGCTGTTTTATCGGCATATATCCAATAGCCGGTGTAATACTTCCCCTCTATATTGAACCTATCTTTTAAAAACTCCAGATGCGAAAGATTTATATCTATCTTTGAAAAAGCTGATATACCCATAACCATACCTATAATCACGATTAAAAAAAATCTTTTCATCCTTCCTCCTCTAACAGTTTAGGGCAAGTCTTGTAAACTTGCCCTAAATTTTTTATTTTCTATTATTTTGAAAGCTTGATTCCCTGAATATCTTTTGTCTTGTTCTCAAGATATCTTACTGCATCTTCTGTGTTTTTAGCATCAAACATAGAATAAATTCTTGTATATATGACCTCGTCATTGGCCTTGAACTTTGCCATCCACTGATTGCCTACGTTCTCGTCGGAGTATGGCAGGAATACACCCTTAGTGCTCTCATAAACATTGAACTCATCTGGCATCCATCGGAATATTCCATCTCTGAACTCTCTGCTCTCATATACCCAAGTATCGCCGTTAACAAACTTTTCCATATCCCCATAGACCAAAGGCTTAACGGGAAGTATTTCAGCCGCTCCTATAGAATACTTTTCGGAGAAGTTAGCTCTCCAGCTTTCCATGCTTGAGAATATATATGCTGCTCCCCACCAGAAGGGTTTAACTGAATCTATGGCTGCAAAAGTTATATACGGTTTATTTTCAACCATCTTCACCGCATTTCTTTCAAGCCAGTACTCATAAGGAGTAGAGTTAAGCTGATCTGTCCATATCATCCTTCTGAACATCGGAAGAATATGAACAGCTCCTTCATCATAACTGGTAACAGGTGCCGTTGCCATTATCTGAAGCTTCATAAGATTTACATAGTTAGTGAAAAAGAATCTGTTTTCCGTAAGAACATCACCGTTTTTAAATATATGCACTGTAAGCTCTTGGTTATATCCCGGAAAAAGCTTCGTTGTCATAAGTGCCTGAGCGGTTACACATACAGGACCTGCCTGAAGAATTTTAAAGCTCTGTACGTCAAAGCCCGCGGAAACATTTTCTTCATGCTTTCCAAGCTTACCGTCAGTATAATACGTATTCATAGACCATCCAGCAACTCTTACTATTCCAAGTTCATTAAAAAGCGTTCCTTCGTTCTGTCCATACTTCACAAAGCTTACAAGCGCATGGTTATCGACCTTTACCGTAAACTTATCTGTTGAAACCATGTATATTCCGTCTTTTTCCTCGATATTGAATACCGGAGCATACTCGACAAGATCCATGTCAGAATCATCAGAAACAACTATTTTGGCTTTTGATCTGAACATAAAAGCAAGTTTGTCACCTGCTGAAATTTTTCTGTTCATATCAATATCTTCTATCTGGTAGGGCAATTCCTTGTTATTTTCATCGTATACCCTTATAGAGTACCAGTTGGCCTCAAAGTTATCTCCTACCATTTCAAGCATTTTTGAAAAAGATATTACATAAGGAACCTCAGCTCCTGACAATGAAGAAGTCTGAACCACAAACTCCTTTGTTGCACCCAGAACATTAGCAGCAATAATTAACACAAAAATGACTATGCCTGTAAATACCTTTTTTTTCATCCCCAATTCGCCTCCTGATATTTTTTGTTATGAAAGCGCTTACATTTGTGATATTATTTTATAAAACTTTAGTGTTTTTTGCAAACACTGTATTATAGTTATTATAGTCATCTAATACTGATTATTATACAATTTCTTTGCATATCTTCATTTTGGTTAAAATCTTTATGTGAAAGTAATGAATGAGTTTTTTCTATTGCTCATAGTAATCATTTTGGGTTTTAAGCTGATTATATGCTACTAGATGATTTTATTCATGTTTATATTCTTTTTTTATTATTTTTTTGCTTTTTTAAACCTTTTGTATCTATTTTTAGAAAGTAAAAAAAATGGTATTATTGTTTTGAATGAAAGCGCTTACAAAGAGGTGAGAAATGTCACGCATTGAAGACGTAGCGAAACTCGCAGGAGTATCCACAGCAACAGTATCAAGAGTTTTAAACAACACTTCAAATGTGTCCGAAGATACACGTCAAAAAGTAATGAAAGCTATAGAAGAACTTGATTATACTCCATCACAGTTTGCAAAAGCTCTTGCAAAAAAAACACGAAACTATGAGCTTGGAGTGATAACTTCGGAAAGAATAGAAAATATTCTCAATCTTCAGAAGGATAACTATGGAATTAAGAATTTCTATTCTATTATGCTTAAAGGTATCTCTGATTCTGCCGGAGAAAATGGTTTAAATCTGCGGTTCAATACTTTTGAAAAGACTGACGATGATTTTCTCAAGACCGTAGATGCGCTTATAATAATTGGCGGTGATTCTTTTACAGATACAATTCAGAACTCCGGTCTGCCTACAGTCCTTGTAGATAACTACATACCAGGAAAGCTTCTTGACTGTGTAATATCTAACGGTTTTGACGGAGCGTACTATGCCACGGAAAAATTTATAAAAAAAGGATATAAACGGGTTCTTCATATTCACGGTTCATTGAATTTCTTTGGTTTCAAAAACAGATATGAAGGATACTGTCAGGCTATGGAGCATTACGGACTGCTTCCCGAAACACTTGAATGTGATGAAACTTCCCAGAACATTAGCTATATAACCGATATGGCTATGAAGAAAAAACCGGATGTAATCTTTGCCTCAAACGATCCTGTCGCCATAATGATTCTTGAGCATTTAAAAAACAAGGGAGTTAGTGTGCCGCAGGATGTACAGATAATTGGCTTTGACGATATTTTCTTTTCTTCTGTTGTAACTCCCAAGCTCAGCACAGTAAAGGTTTTTAAATATGAAATGGGAAGTGTTGCCGTCAACAGAATTGTCGACCTTCTTAACAATAAAAACCGTCATCCTTCTACAATATCTCTTTTTACGGAGTTTGTAGCGCGTGAAACAACAAAATAACGGAGGTGATTTATGAAAAAATTACTTTTATCTCTTATTCTTATATTAAGCATTGCAGGTTTTTCTGCAACTAAACTTGTTTTATGGACAGCTCCTAATCCCCAGGATGAAATGTTTTGGAAGGAAGTCCTGACAGAATGGAAAAAATATAAACCGGATATAGAAATATCATGGACAACCATACCTGCAGCAGGAAGCTCTGAGGAAGCTATTCTTTCAGCCATAGCTTCAGGCAGAACACCTGATATATGCGGTAATATTTTTGCGGGCTTTGCAGCACAGCTGGTCGAAATTGATCAGATAATTGAACTGAATAAAATGCCTGATTACGATAAGCTTATTCAGAACAGAACTATGAAGACCATAATGGAAGGCTGGAAGCTTAACGGAAAAAACTATGTAATTCCTATATATTCAAATCCTATTCTTATGTGGTGGAGAATCGATGTCCTCAAAAAACTTGGATACTCAGAACCGCCAAGAACATACTCAGAGCTTTATGAGCTGTCAAAAAAATTTGTTGTTCCGAAAGAAAAGTATGCTATACGTGTTATACAGGGAAGAAACTGGTGGGACAGATGGTATGACTACATAACCTACTACTATGCTGCATCCGAAGGAAAGCCTTATATTGACACTAAAAAATCCAAAGCACTTTTTGGCAATGATGCCGGAAAACAGGTAACCGAGTTTATAAGCTACATGTTCAAAAATAACCTTACAGCTTTGGAACTTGGAACAGCTCCGCTCTATACCGGCTCTCTCCTTGGAAGCCTTCAGGGACCGTGGGAGATTCCCTATGCAGAAAACCAATTTCCGGATATTCTTAAAAATATTGTAATAACCCCACCGCTTGTTCCGGACAGTTATCCTAAGGATAAACCGGTCTACACGTTTGCGGACACAAAGGGAATCGTTATCTTCAAATCCTCCAAGCATCAGAAAGAGTCATGGGAGTTTGTAAAATGGGTACTTTCAAACGAAAAGTTCGACAAAAGATTTCTTGAAATAACCAAGATGCCTCCGGCAAGGGAAGATCTCATGGAAAATCCTATTTTCAATGATTTCTTTATTAAAAATCCACTTTCGGCAGAGTACGCAAAGTACGTCAAGTATGCAGTTCCCCCGGCACTTATTACCAAAACAGTTGAAGTCCAGGATGAACTGACAGTAAGCCTTGTTGAACCTCTTATGTATGGAATAAAAGCACCTCAGGCAGCCTTGGACGAAGCAGTGAAAAAGATAAACAAAATAATATGGTAGGGAACGATTATTTATGGAAAAAATAAGTATACTAAAAAAGCGCAGAGTAATGAAAGGCTGGGGAATTTCCCTCACTTATCTCGGCTATTCGGCGATCTTCTGGGGATATCCGTTCGTCTGGCTTGTAATATTGACATTCTCCAAGTGGAGATACGCAGGAAGCCCTAAGTTTACAGGAATTGATAATATACTGCGCGTTCTTTCGGATGAACTTTTCTGGAAAACCTTTTTAAACACCCTTAACTTTATGTTATATTATATTCCTATGGTTCTTATTCTTTCTCTGCTTTTTGCAGTTGCACTCTCAAAGATAAAGTACATGAAATCTTTTATAGTCCTATCGTTTCTTGTTGCAAATATATCATCAGGCGTGGCATACTCTATTATTTTTTCAAAATTGTTTGCCGAAAACGGTCCGCTCAACCAGACTCTATACAAAGCATTTGGAGTAACAGTGCCATGGTTCACCAACCCGCAGTTCGCAATGCTTTCTATAGCAATAATAGTGGTATGGAAGT
Source organism: uncultured Petrotoga sp. (assembly GCA_937871925.1). GTDB lineage: Bacteria > Thermotogota > Thermotogae > Petrotogales > Petrotogaceae > UBA5851. The sequence continues at coordinate 2,257 of CALMRR010000433.1, read as the reverse complement.
TTATAGGTTACTACGGACTTATTCTCTATGCAGGTGTACAGGCTATCCCTAAATCCGTATATGAGGCAGCAGAGCTCGACGGAGCAGGAAAGCTTACCAGATTCTTTAAAATAACCATTCCGCTTATAAACCCTTCTCTTGTCATGGTTACAGTAATGGCTATTACTCTTGCTTTCGGAATATTTACTGAACCATATATGATAACCGGCGGCGGTCCTATGCGGAGCACGCTTTCACCGATGATGCTCATGTATACTACGGCATTTCAGAAGCTCGATCCTACATACTCGGCAACAATGTCTATCTTTGTAGCCCTTATGAGTTTTACGATAGTTTTCATTTTCAGAAAACTCTTTGAAAGGGAAGTGAACTTCCAATGACCAAAAAATCCAACAGAAACTTTGATCTTTTTATAAATATAGTACTCATTTTATTGTCTGTTTTGTGGCTATATCCTTACATATGGCTGACACTATCATCTTTCAAACCATCAAATGAGATATTTACAGGATTTTTTCCTTCCAGACTCACTCTTGACCATTACAGGTTTATATTTGAAACAGCCCAGTCAATGGAAAGACCTTTTTTCAAAGCCTTGCTAAACAGCATTTTTGTATCAGGCACTGTTACGGCAAGTGTAATACTTACATCATGCATAATATCTTTTGCACTTACCAAGTATGAGTATAAAGGTGGCCCTTTTGTAATTAACTTCATAATTTTTCAGATGCTCTTGCCTGGATTCATGTTCACCATACCAACATATATTCTTATACGGAACATGGGTCTGCTTAACTCATACAGTGCACTTATACTTCCAAGTATAATGAGCGGATGGGGAATTTTTATGATAAGCCAGAGCTATAAGGCAACACCAACAGATTATATTGAAGCCGCACGGATTGACGGAGCAAAAGATATATGGATTATCTTCAAAATCATGATGCCCCTTAACAAATCCACAATATCAATAGTCGGACTGTTCACATTTATTGGAATATGGGATAACTTTATGTGGCCCCTTATAGTAATGAAAGACTACCAAAAGATGCCGCTTTCAGTTCTGCTTGCAAGCTTCAACCATGAATACGGAGCATATGTCGGTCCTGTGCTTGCAGGAGCTGTTATGCAGACAATACCTATGGTAATAATATTTATACTATTCAGGAAGTACTTCCTGCAGGGAATTTCAATGTCTCTAAAATAGATCTAGGAGGGAATTTTAATGGAGCTAAAACTTACAAGACATCCGCTTAATCCTTTATTCGGACCCAATCCTTCACATCTTTGGGAATCAAGATTTGTATTTAATCCCGCCGTTGTTTATGACGGAGAACTTTTTCATATGCTTTACAGGGCACAGGGAGAAGACATGGTTTCAAGGATGGGATATGCGGTAAGCACCGACGGAATACACTTCAACAGAATGGAAAAACCTGTTTTTGAACCATCATGTGTACAGGAACTTTACGGCGTTGAAGATCCCCGCCTTACTTATATAGACGGAAAGTATTATATGTGCTATACAGCATACTCACCAACCAATATAAGCGTTGCTCTTGCAAGCACCAAAAACTTTTTTAACTGGACTCGCTATGGAATAGTTCTTCCTGAAAGTCCAAACAAGGACGCGGCTCTTTTTCCGGAAAAAATTAACGGAAAGTACGTAATGATGCACAGACTTGAACCTGATATATGGCTTGCTTTTTCCGATGACCTCAAAACATGGACAGATTATGTAAGCATTGCATCTCCCAGAGAAGGAATGTGGGATAATGTCAAAATAGGAGCAGGCGGTCCAGTACTCAAAACCCCATACGGATGGCTTCTACTATACCATGGCGTTGAACAGGCTCCAAGATTACGATACAGACTAGGATTTATGCTTCTTGATCTGAAAGATCCGACTAAAGTTCTTAAACGCTCAAACGAACCCTGTCTTGAACCTAAGGAAACATGGGAAATCTTTGGAGGTGTTCCAACTGTAGTATTTTCAGATGCCATAGTGGAGTATAAAGACTCATATTACATATACTACGGAGCAGCCGATAACTACATAGCACTTGCAACCATAACAAAAAAAGAGGTTTATGATTGGATAAAAGAGTAGTGAAAAGGCGGACAGTAGTTGTCCGCCTTTAATTTTAGTATTGATTTTATAGTTCACTGGGAATAGGTACCCGAAATAGGTTCACTTTATTCTTTTCTATCTCAAGACCGTATGTCGTATGGTTGGAATAACCTGCCTTACATACAA
>CALMRR010000432.1 GCA_937871925.1 uncultured Petrotoga sp. | reverse complement strand
ACAGACCTTAAGATATATCTCATAAAAAACGATTCCCTCTTCGGAACGGAAGAAATCTACGGATACAAAGATCTTGCCTATCAGAGTTCTTTTTTCTGCGATGCCTCCATAACTCTCATAAAAGAAATAGAACCTCAGACCGGAGTGGTCAATGTAAACGACTGGCAGACGTCGCTTATATCTGTTTATCTTAAGACCAAGTACCGTGATGATCCCGTGCTTAATAAAATCGCCACTGTTTTGACTATTCACAATCTTGGGTTCAAAGGAGAGTTTACAAGTCAGAGCATAACTGATGCCGGACTTCCGTCGTATCTTTTCAACATAGATGCCTTGGAGTTTTATGGCAGTGTCAACTTTCTCAAGGGTGGAATAATATTTTCGGATATAATAAACACTGTGAGCAAAACCTATGCCGAGGAGATCCAAACCGAGGAGTATGGACTAGGCATGGACGGTGTTTTAAGAATACGTTCAGATAAGCTTTTCGGAATAACAAACGGAATTGACTATGAGATATACGATCCTAAGCAGAACAGAAATATTTACAAACCGATAACGGACTATAAAAGTAAAATGGAGAATAAAGCAAGACTTCAAAAAGATTTGGGACTAAACATCAATCCGAACGTTCCGGTGATATCTTTTGTGGGAAGGCTCTATGAGCAGAAAGGATTGGATATTATAAATGAGATAATGGACTATCTGATGCTTTTCGATGTTCAGTTTGTCATACTTGGACGGGGAGATCCCAATTACGAGAGTATTTTCAAAAATTATGAAGAAAAATATAAAGGGCGGTTTTCTGCCAACATAAAGTTTGATGGTCTTTTAGCCCAGCAGATATATGCAGGGTCGGATATATTTCTTATGCCTTCAAGATATGAGCCGTGCGGTCTTGGACAGATGTATGCCATGAGGTACGGTACTGTTCCGGTGGTTCGCTATACCGGAGGATTGGCTGATACTGTGAGGGAGTATTATCCTACGACCAAGCTGGGAACAGGTTTTGGGTTTTACGATTATGAGGCATGTAGGCTTCTTATGTCGGTGGCTAAAGCTCTTTATACATACAGCAACAGCCGCGATGATTGGGAAAGAATATTTGAAAACTGTATGAGCCAGGACTTTTCTTATGAAAATACTGCACGCCAGTATAAAGAGCTTTACAAAATTGCCGTTTCGGCGAAAAAGAAGTGGTAATGTTGCAGCAGATGAGGAAAGATCCCGTTTCTGACAGATGGGTGATAATTGCCCAAGACAGAGCCTTGAGACCGGGAGCGGGCAAAAAAGTAGTTGCACAGAAAAGTAATGATGACCACTGTCCCTTTGAGCCGGGAATGGAACAAGAAACGCCCGGGAGCAGGCTTGTATATGAAAAAGACGGCAGATGGACATTAAGAGTTGTTGATAACAAGTATCCGGCATTGAGTGTTCAGGAACCGTTCGCTGAGAAAACAAGGGGAGTGTATGTAAGCTCTCAGGGCTATGGATATCATGAAGTGGTTATAGAAAGTCCGGATCATGAAGAAAAAATATGGAGCATGAAACCGCAAAAGCTTGATGAAATAATAACGGCATATATTCAAAGAAGCATAGAAATAAGTTGTGACAAGAATATCAAGTATATACAGATATTTAAAAATTACGGCAGACAGGCTGGAGCCACCATCGATCATCCTCATTCGCAGATTGTTGCAACGCCTACAGTTCCTGTTTCAACCAGTTATGAGTTAAAAGGAGCAGAGAGGTACTATAAAGATAACAAAAAATGTATCTTCTGCGAGATCCTTGCACAGGAAGAGGCGGAAGGGGAAAGAATAATATTTCAGAATCAGGGGTTTATTGCTTTTGAGCCTTTTGCATCGAGATTTCCTTATGAAACATGGATAATGCCGAGGAACCATTCTGATTCCTTTCTTTGCCTAAGGGATGATGGTCAGAGTGTAAGAAATCTTTCATATGCTTTAAAAGGTTCGTTTGAACTTCTCTATAGGCTGCTGGGAGATTTCCCGTTTAATCTGGTTCTTCACACGTCACCTTTTTGTTCTGAAACTCAAAGATATTACCACTGGTACTTTGAAATAATTCCAAGGCTCTATAATCTGGCGGGGTTTGAGTGGGGTACCGGATATAATATAAACTCCATTCCTCCTGAGAAAGCTGCTTATGAGCTTAAGTTGCTTAAATAATTTTTATAAAGGTTTTTATTTAAAATAATAAGAAAAAAGAGTGAAATGTATCTTTTTATAGATATTACGTAGTAAGAATGGTTTGAAAATATATTATTAAAATGTCGTGTGTGCTATAATTGATTTGAAGCATACGCGCTGACAGGCTAAAAGAGTTGTAATATTTATATCGGCTTCGATTAATTTTTGCATCAATATATAAGGTAAAGTCTTTCAAGGAGGTAATAAAATGAAGAAGATACTTTTAAGCGTTACCACTCTTATCGTTATCGCAGTAAGTGTTTTGGGAGCCGGATTATCGATTAACCCATATTTTTCAACGTTTAAAGATGCATCTGGAAACAAATATCTTGTGTATAGTATAACTCCTATAGTTGATCTGGATTTTATGAAACTCGGGATTGGGTTCAATGCTTATCAGACTGAGATAGGCGGCAAGTTTTTCTATGGATATCCCGGGATATCTCCTGAGGCAAGTAACAGTCTTTTAAATGCATTAAACCTCAATTTTCTTGAACTTGATTTTGGGCTTGTTGGCGGAAGATACGGTCTTATGCCGAATCAAACATTCGGTTTGGGTACGGTCATGTACAGGTATAATGTTCCTCTTGCCAAGGCTTTTGATGCAAGGCTCGGTGAAAAGAACGGATTTAATATAAAAGCACATGCTCCGTTTGAAATAGGATCATGGGTTCCTTTCAAACTGGTTCAGTCTGCAAGTTTAGCATATGCAGATGCTCAAATACCGCTTGGTCTTATTAAGGTTTCAGCACTTGGAGCCACCAACTATCTTGGAAGTTCAAACAATAAAGATATGGTTGCTTCAGCCAATGCATACTTTGATCTTTTCGGGCTTGCTTTGGGAGTAGAAGGCGGATACATAATGACCTCAAACAGCAATACATCTGTAAATACAACCGGTTATGGAGTTGCTGCCGGAGCAGGGCTTGATTTAAACTTCTTTGAAATGAGACTTTTCCCGGTTGCATATATGAGCAAAAATTATGTTATGGGCTATATTGACGGCAATTATGAAAAGGGAAGCACCAACTACAATGCCCTTATCGCTGCAGATAAAGAAAGACTTGGCGGAATATACGATGTGGCGTTCACAATTCCAGAAGTTATAACAGCAAACGTAAGATACTCGTATGATCTGGCAATAGGTGAAAACTTTGACATATCCAAGGTTCAGATTTCCAATGAAAAGATTTACGGAACACTTGCAGCAGTAAGCCCATTCGAGGGATATCCTTTTACAGCTTACGGTAAGTATTCCAGATCTTTCAAGGGAAATGAGCACATTGTTGATATGATTCAGAATATTTTCAGTGCCAATACAGAGTTTGAATACGGAATTTCGTACAGTGTGGTTCAGGGTCTTAATGTAAGTTATGTTACATTTCTTGACAAGCTTGATGGAAACAACCCGGTATTTGGCAGCAGAATTGATCTTGGTGCAGAGTTAAGCTTCTGATAATAAAATCACCGTGCCTTAAAGTTAAACTTTAAGGCACGGTTTTTTTTATTTCCATATTTCCGGTTCTGTTTCAAGGTCTACATTATAAGCTTCTTTTATTCTAGTTTTAACCACTTCCGAAAGTTTTATCACATCGTCAAAAGTAGCGTTGGCTGCATTAACTATAAATCCCGCATGTTTTTTGGATATTTCTGCTCCTCCGACTCTCAATCCTTTCATGCCGAGGTTCTCAATGGCTGTTCCTACAAAAAAATCATTTCTTGGTCTTTTAAAAAAACTTCCGGCAGAAGGCAGGTCAAGAGGTTGTTTTTTCCACCTTTTTTCAAGAAGTTCCTTGGTTTTCCCGATAACTTCATCTCTTTGAGCTTGTGAAAGTTCCAAGGTAGCTTCAAGACATACATATCTGCCTTGTTGGAAGATGCTGTGTCTATAGCCAAAATCCATCTGATCTGCATTAAGAGAGATCACTTCCATATTTTTTTTGTCAAAGACGGAAGAGGTCCTTACGATACTTTTAAACTCTCCGTCATAGGCACCGGCATTCATAAAGACAGCTCCGCCGACAGAGCCGGGAATTCCGCTGGCAAACTCCAGCCCTGAAAGACCGTTTTCCGCCGCTATATAAGAAAGTCTTGCTGTCGGGACTCCGCACTGAACAGTAACGCTTGTTCCACATATGGTTATATCTGAAAGATACTTTGTGCAGATAACAAAAAAGTCCAGCTCACTGTCTGATACGATAAGATTGGCACCGTATCCCATAATCCTGAAGCTTTTTCCTTCCATTAAAAGTTTTTTGCAGGTATAAACCATAGCCTCGGTACTTTTGGGAAGGAACATGGCCTGGGTTGTGCCGCCGATTCTGAAGTAGGTATGGTTTTTCATAGGCTCGTTTTTTTTGATTTCACAGCCATTGAGATAAAGATCTTCAAAAAAATTTTCCATGAGAGTCTCCTAGAAATTAGTATTTTTAAGTGCCCATTGCAATTTTTCCGATATTTCCGGGTTTCTTTGGTTTACATAAGAAACCAGTTCAAAATCTGAGAATAATATCTTTAAAGTACTTTCAAGAATAAGAGATTTAATTGATTTGTCGCTGGAAAGTTCGTAAAGCTCCATAAGCTTATCTAAAGAGTCTTTAGAGGGAAAATCTCCCAGAGCCATGATAATTATCTCTTCAAACTCTATATCCTGTGAGTATGCATAAAGCATGTCAAGATACTTCTTATCCCCGGTGATTTTCAACAGGCATTCAATGAGCAAGGGGGCTGCCCGTTCATCGGAAAACATATCAAACATCTTCTGGATATAAGGAACAATTTCGGATGACCTTACATGGGCAAGGATTTGTGCCAGATAAAGCAGAGTTACGTCATCTCTCTTCTTAAGAGAAAATCTTTCCTTAAAATGATTCAAAATTATATCCTTGCCTTCATAAGCAAGAAGCATAAGCGCTTCATCTGCAATATCGCTTACCTGAGGGTCAGCACTTTCAAGCTGCTCAATAAGAACGGGAATTGCATCAGTTCCCTTTTCCTGTATTATTCTGTTTATAACATCTTCTCTGTCCACATCATACCTCCGAAAAAATAGCTCTTTTTTCAATTCTAATATATAATGATACTATACTATCTTTAAAAAATGATTTAAAATATAAGTTTTTATAATTCCTGACTGAAGGCGGTGTTAATAAATGAAGATGGCTGTTCTTGTAAAACAGGTTCCGGCAACAGATAATATAAAAATAGATCCTGTTACCGGAGTTATGCAGAGAGATAATCTGCAGTCAGAGTTGAATCCTTTGGATACTTATGCTGTTGAGCAGGCGGTAAGAATAAAGAAAATCCTTCCTCAAAGCACAGTGACGGCTGTAAGCATGGGAATACCAGCCGCTCAGGCTATCGTACGCCAGGCAGTTGCAATGGGCTGCGATGAAGGTGTTCTGCTTTCAGATAGAGCTTTTGCCGGTTCAGATACATGGGCTACGGCGCATGTACTGGCCAAAGGACTGCAAAAGTTGGGAGGGTTTGACATTATATTTGCAGGTGAAAGAGCTACCGACGGAGAAACAGGACAGGTAGGACCGTGTGTGGCTGTTCAGTTGGATATTCCGGTTTTGACCTTTGTTTCGGAAGTCAAAATTGAAGAAGATGGAAAAATACTTGCAACCAGATCTGTGGAAGGCGGCTATGAACTTCTCAGAGTGTCAGCCCCGGTTCTCATAAGTGTTGTCAAAGAAATAAATGAGCCGTGGATTCCTGATTATAACGGAATGATGAAAGCAAAGATCGGAAGAGCGTCGTGTAGGGAAAGAGTGTCAGAGTGTGTGTAGATC
>CALMRR010000431.1 GCA_937871925.1 uncultured Petrotoga sp. | reverse complement strand
ATTTTGGGAATAATTGCAATATTATTTACGGTGTTCAGGTCCTTTGCCGGAGTTATGCTTCCTATTGTGGCGGTTATTATTTCCAATGCAGTTGCCATGGGACTTGTTACAATCTTCAGCGAGTCATTTTCCACAGTAACCATAATGATGCCCATAATTCTTGTGGGTATAGGAGTAGATAATACTGTATATCTCATTTCAAGGTATAATGAAGAGTATCGATATGATGGGGACAAAAATGCTGCGGTTGCAAGGGCAAGGAAAAAAATTCTTACTCCTGTTCTTATGTGCACATTAACAACTGTAGCCGGCTTTATGTCTCTTATCACTGCAAGGCTGATTCCTGTAACTCAGCTTGGTTTTTATACATCGGCTGGGATTATTGTTTCTTTCCTGGTAGCAGTTGTTTTTATGCCTGCACTTATTTTGATTGTAAAGCCTAGGGTAAAACAGAGCAGCGATAAGGAAAACAGAAAGAGCTTGTGGGCGGCAATCACACTTAAGGTCATAAAACACAAGGTACTTGTTTCAACTTTGATGACCGTTATATTTTTATGTTTTATTCTCATCATTCCTGGCATAAAAACAGAATCCAATCTTGAAACTTATCTTGGAAGCACAGCTCTGACGATAAAAGGTTCCAATTTTATAAATGAAAAGTTCGGTGGTGACAAGTTCATTAATGTATATATGAAATCATCCCTTGATGAAGGGTACAAGGATTTTTACTATAACAGGATCCAAAGAGACATTCAAAAGTATGTTCTTACAATTGACAGCCATTTCATAAGCCGTGGTCTTTCTACATTCACCTCTTCTGTTGTAAAAAGTTTCTCCGGAACTGAGCATATTCCTGGCAACAGCAGTACGATGAACCAGGTTTTCCTGATTATAGAAAACACTCCAGAGCTAAGCAAGTTTCTTCTCAAACCTCAAAGCGAATCGGTGATAGATGTCAGGATAAGCAGCAACAACGATACACAGGTTCAGGCTATTCTGGAAAAACTCAATGGGTTTATAGAAAGCTATGTGTTTAAAAGCTACGATAAGGCTTTACTTGATATCAACGACCCTAAAGCTCTCAAGGAGTATGAAAAGTCACTGCAGAGTTTTTTTGTTTCCAGGAATATTTCCCATGCAGCTGAAATGTTTTCAATGCTTGCAGAGCATAAGAAAAAAAGCTTGTCTCAGGTTGTAACCGAATACCCTGAAAATGAACTTTATGGGAAGTACCAATCCTTCTGTGAAAATTTTTCTCTCCAAGCGGATGAGAAAAGTATATTTTTAAAAAATATTAAAACCGAAGAGTATACCGAAACTTTTACGAACTTTCTATCTTTTAATGAACAAACTCTCAGAAGCAGAGTTTTTTATGAAGAGCTCAAGAAATTCTTTCCTGCGGTGCAAGATGGAGATCTTGCCGAGTTTTCGGAGTATGTAAATGACAGTGAGTACGTTACACAGACCGGATCAACCAGATTATATCTGAAAGTGACAGGAAATCCTATAATAAGAACCTTTATCAACAGTGAGCTTCTTTACGGACAGATGACCAGCCTGTTTTTTTCCTATCTTTTTATACTATTAATGTTCATTATATCGTCCAGATCATTTCGTACAGGTCTTATAGCTTCCCTCCCCCTACTGTTTACAACGGTGATTAACTTTGGGTTTATACGGCTGTTCAACTTCAGTCTTAATGCCGGAACTATAACCATTGCCTCTATAGTTATAGGTCTTGCCATTGATTATTCTGTTCATTACGTATCAAGATTCAGAGAGGAGTTTTTAAAAACCATGGATATCTGTAAATCTCTAGAAATAACTTCAAAAACTGTTCTTAGGGCAATAAGCACCGGTGCTTTCACGACTCTTCTGGGTTTTTTTCCGTTGGGATTTGGAAATCTCGGAATAATGAAACAGTTCGGAATAATATCAGGTATAAGCATCCTTGTTTCGCTTTTGTCCACCGTAATTATTCTACCTATTGTATTTTCTTCAATAAAAAAAGAAACACTTTTAAAAATACTTCAGAAAAGGAAGGCGGATAAAAATGAAAAAAAGTCTTTTTTTCTTTCTGTTTTTAACCGTTACCGCTAGTATATTCGGCTTAACTGCTCAGGATGTGCTTGATAAGGTTAAGGACTCACAGAATAACTTTGAAACTCAGAAGGCAGTATACTCGATTATTCTGTCTGACAACAACAAGACTCAGAAAACAAGAAAGATAGATATCTATATCCTTATATCTTCTGATAAGGGAGAGAAGCTTCCCATATCTCTTCTGAGGGTTACCGAGCCTAAAGATCTCCAAAATACAACTGTGCTGAATCTTTCAAAAACCGAACAGTATATCTATCTCCCTGGATTTAAGCAGGTAAAAAGGGTTTCCGGTTCTTCAAAAAACGAAAGCTTTCTTGATACCGATATAAATTATTCGGATATGACACTTCTTTTTTCATCAACCATTGAACAGGAGCACACAAGCTCTATATCATCGGAAGATGAAAAAAGCTATACCATAGATATAAAACTTACCGCACAGGACAGTGATTACTCCAAGATGACGGTCGGGGTTGATAAGAAAGATTTTGTGATAAAGTATGCAGAGTTCTTTGGAAAGAAGGAACAAATCGTTAAAAAAATGGAGATTATGGATTATGAAAGCTCCGGGGAGTATATAACTTACAAAAAAGTACTTATAACTTCCCTGGAGAACAAACACAGCACACTTTTGGAGCTTGTCAGTTCGGAGTATGGAATTCCTATAACAAAGAGCTTTTTTAATAAGCTTTCAATGACCAATCCGGTATTGGTATACAGGTAGGTGAGGATGATATGAAAAAAGTGATGGTCTTTATATGTACTATCTGGGCTGCAGGCGTTATGATGGGGTTTTCCGGAAAGTCCATTTACACGCTTGGATACAACTATAAGGTTGATTTTGTTGATATATACCAGCTGTTGAATACAGACATAGAATTTGAGTCGCAGAATGAAAGCAGCTACTTTAACTTATGCATAAACATTACAGCACTTAACGGTCTTTCTCCCGAAAGCACCAATGTATATATTGACTCGTACCTTCTGGGATATAAGGATATAAAAGCGTTTTTCCCGGGCTTGGATGAGATACTGGTAAACAGTATCTTTTATGGGGAAATAAAAGAACTTTACTATGATCAGTACTTCTCGGGAAACACTCTGAGAGTGGGGAGATTTTATCCCAATAAAGCCAGTGCAAATCTGTATAGTCCTTCAAATGTAATGCAAGCAAGCAACTTTCTGGGATACCTCAATGAAAATACTCTTACGGGCATTGATGGGCTGGTGCTTCAGCTTTTTTTCGAACAGATGAGTGCTGAGTGCTACTTTACACCCGTTACCAAGTATGATTTTCCTAATCTTACAGCTTATGAAAAAACACAGTCGATATACGACCTGCTTTTAGAAAAATCAGGAAGTGAAAGTGATTATCTGCTTTTGGCTTATAAGTACAAGGATAGAAATGTACTGCGGCTTGATGATATGAATACAGGATTGAAGATTGATTTTTCGATTTTTGATTTTTCTGTCAGACCGGGATACTTCAGAAATAACTATCATTTTGATATTCCCGAGCTTGTCGAAGTGGATTTTATTAAAAACGACATAATGCTTAACCTCCATATAAACGATATAACCATAGACCTTTCAAAGTATGAATTTCCGCCGGAAATTAAAGATAACCCTATTTTTGCGGAGCTTCTGAAACAAAAAATTATCTTTGATACGGACTACTCTACATCAATGACAATAAACACAAGCGCAGCAACATCAACAATTATAAATCCTTGGGCAGACGTAATAACAGCGGATATACAGTATTCATCAAGGCTTATTGAAGGGCTTACATGGTATTTTGAAGCCGGTCTGTATCTCCCGCAGCAGATTACAACCAAAGGTGAGTACTCAAAGATAAAGCGTCAGGATACCATAGATATAACCTTTGAAGGTACCACAAATGTTTTTTACAGCTATACCAAGCAGCAGAATAAGGAGGCCTATGTTCCGAATGTCTTTTCCGAGAGCCTTCTTGGAAACAGATATGTAAAGTACATTGCAGGATTTGAGTATCTGACAGGTGATTTTTCATTCGGATTAGAATTTTTTAACGGAATGAACCAGGAACACTTTTCAATGACTCCCGGAATAGATGGATTTTTTAACTACAGTACCAAAATATTTGATATTAACCTTTTCGGTCTTGTCACTTTTCCTGAAATACATGGTAAAATAGATATTGGTTATACCACGGTAGCAAAAGCCGCCTATACCGGGATGGATCAGACGCGAATTGGCTTAAAGAGCACATACTCGTACAGCGAAAATGAAAAGAATATTATATATAATTCAAAGATGCTTAATTCAGTGGAGTTTTTCATTGAAAAGTACTTTTAAGGAGCTGGTTTGATTGCAAGAAAAAAAGTACAGTCCGGTTGATTTCTATGAGTTCAATAAAAGCATGTTCGATCTGATATTTGATATAAAAAGATTTCTTCTCAGTGAGGATATTCCGCCTAACCTTTCACTTATGGAGTATCTGGTTGTTTTCACGGTGTACTTTTACGGTCCTATGAAAATGCGCGATATATCCCAAAAGGTTACGCTTACCCAAAGTGCCATAACGGTTATTGTCGACAAGCTTGAAAAAGAAGGATATGTTAGGAGGGAACGTGATTCTGATGACAGAAGGGTTATCAATATAATTTCTGACGAGAAAGGAATTGAGTTCTGTGCTCAAGGTTTGCAAAATCTTAAAAAGATGTACGATAAAGGTATAGAGGTACTTACGGATAAGGAACAGGAAAGTTTTCTCAGAATGCTTACAAAAATTTCTGATTCACTTAAACAGCAAAAATAAAATAAGAGGGCTTAAGCCCTCTTATTTTATTTATCAATACTTGTAAGTTTTAATTATGGCTGAGAGATTTTCTGAAAGCTGGCTCAGATCCTGACTTTCAGTGCTAGTCTGCTGAGCTCCTATGGCCTGTTGTTCTACAGCCTGTGCCATGGCTTTTATCTGTTCGCTTATAGATATGATTACTTTGGCTGCGTTATCCATTCCACTTGCCATTTCTTCTGCGGCCGCACTCTGTTCCTGGGCGCTTGCCGATACGTTTTCGGTCATGCTTGCCATGAGCTGTATCTGTCCTAAAATACCCTTAAACTCCTGCAAAACTCCGTTGGTTTCTTTATCTATTGTGGTTATACCGGAGTTTATCTCTTCGAATGACTGTTTGCTTTGAACTGTATATGTCTTTGTTTCATCAAGTATTTTTGCAATATTTTCTGTTGCTTTTTTACTTTCTTCAGCTAACTTTCTTATTTCGTCGGCTACTACTGCGAAACCTTTTCCGGCTTCTCCTGCTCTTGCTGCTTCTATGGCTGCATTCAATGCCAGAAGGTTAGTCTGTTCAGTTATACTGTTTATGGTTACAAGAATCTTTCCAACATTTTCAGTGTTTTTATAAAGCTTATCGATTATCTCTTTGGTTTCAACAGCTTTTTTGGTGGATATTGTTATGGCTTTGACAATATTTTCAATCGAACTCTCGCCGTGTTTTGCAGAATCTGCTACTTTTGATGCGGTGTTGGCAAGTTCCTGCGATGACTTTGATACATTTTGGGCACTTGAGGCAACTTCTTCCACAGATCCTGAAAGCTGAGATATCGAAGCAGCAGCGTTCTGCGAACCAGTGTCTATACTTGCAGCCTGTGAACTTATCTCTTCGCTTGTTGCACTTGACTCCTCGGATACAGAAGCAAGGTTGCTGGCTGCGGTATCAATCTTTAAAGCTGCATCGTTTATCTTCATCATGGAGGATCTTATGGACTCAATCATTTTCAATACAGAACGTCCAAGATTTCCAAACTCATCCTTCCGTTTAAGGAAAGACTCCGGAACTGATACTGTATAGTCTCCCTCGGATATCAGTTTTATCCCTGCATCAACAACTTTAATCGGTTTGGCTATATAGTTGCCAAGTATTATTGAAATAACGCTTACTATTCCCAGAGAACCTATTATTATGATGATTACGAAAATAACAAGACTGTTGGAGGCTGTCATAAGGAATTTTTCCGATACTATAAGAAACAAGGACCATCCAGGTGAGTTAGCTATGGGTGTGTATATGGCAAAGCTTGGATCACCACCATTTTTAGTTATAAGTCCTATTCCAGAGTTTCCTGTAACGGCCTGTCTTCCAAGTTCTTTAAGGCCTTTGTAGCCTTTTGAATCAGAATCAAGGACATTAAGACTCATTATCAATGAGTTATCGGGATGACTCATCACAAGACCTGTGCTGTCCACTATTACTCCGTAACCATCGCTTCCTACTTTTATTTCATCAAAGGCTTTAGTAAGTTTAGAAAGTTCGATTGTAGTCGCAACTATTCCTACTGTTTTTCTGCTGCTGTCCTTTACAGCATAGGCCACAACAAACATAGGAAGATTTGTGGCTTTGGATATAAGAGGATTGCTGACATAGTAATCTTTTCCTTCATAAAAAATAGCCTTAAAGTAATCACGGTCTGACAGTTCCACCCATGTATCGGTGGTAGTCCAGCCCTTTCCTGTTTTGTCTATAATATAGAGAAGATCATATATGGAGTCTCTGGTGCTGGCGGCATTTTTTAAAGATTGTTTCATGGCCTCTACATCCATGCTCATTACAACTTCTCTTTCAGCGATACCCTTAAGATCATCTATTCTGGCTTTAAGCCACTGTCCTACCTCATCCGCCCTTGCATTTATTATCTGGCTGCTTAGATCTTTGGTCAAAGGCACAACTATGTTTGTAGTCTGCACATAGAGAATTACTCCCATGATCAGAAAAATAGCCGCAAGCGAAGAAATGAGTATGGCCAGTATTCTTGTCCGTATACTTTTCATTTTGGCTCACCTCTCTTCTATGAATTGAATCAATTTTATAATATAATTATTACACTTACGCTTTGTTGAGTTAACAAATGTTATTATCATGTTGTTCTTGTGTTAAGAAAGGTTTTTATAATAAAGTTTTATATAACCGATGTGTTTTATCATGAATATAATTATAATATCAAAATCAATAAATTTACATGATATAAAATATAGCATTATTGGTAGTGAGGTAATTTAATAAACTCAGTAGAGACAACGGTTTTTAATTTTTTTATGATATAGTTATATTGGAAAAACCATATTGCTTTAGAATAAGGAGAGTATCGATGAATAAACCCGAACTTTTATCGCCGGCAGGCAACTATGAAAAGATGGAAACTGCATTTCATTATGGAGCTGATGCAGTATATATGGGAGGGGAGCTCTTTAATCTCAGAGCCCTTGCTGATAATTTTACAAATGAGCAGATGAGCAGTGCTGTACTCTATGCTCATTCATTAGGAAAAAAGGTTTATGTCACTCTTAATGTAATACCGCACAACCGTGAAATTGATATGATGGATGAGTATATAAGATTTCTTGAAGGTCTGAAAGTAGATGGTGTGATAGTTTCTGATCTGGGGGTTTTTGACCTGGTAAGAAGCATCTCGGACATTCCCGTAAGCATCAGTACACAGGCCAGTAATACCAATTGGCGCTCTGTAAAGATGTTTAAGGAGATGGGAGCCCAAAGGGTGATACTTGCGCGTGAGGTTTCATTAAAGGAGATGTCTGAAATAAAGCAGAAAGTACCTGATATTGAGCTTGAAGCGTTTATACACGGTGCAATGTGCATATCGATTTCCGGCAGGTGTCTAATCAGCAACTATCTTGCACACAGGGATGCCAATATGGGACTTTGTACCCACTCCTGCAGATGGAAGTACTATCTGATGGAAGAAAAGAGGCCGGGAGAGTATCTGCCCGTTTTCGAGGATGATCACGGAACGTATATACTTAATTCAAAAGATCTATGCACGATTGAGTTTTTTGACAAGCTTTTAGAGGTTGGACTTGACAGCCTTAAGATTGAGGGCCGCATAAAAGGTGTTTTTT
>CALMRR010000430.1 GCA_937871925.1 uncultured Petrotoga sp. | reverse complement strand
GGATTTTAACAAATCTCCCCTTCAGGGGAGTACGGCGCTAGCCGGGAGGGATGTGCTCTTTAAACATGAGATCACATCCACCGTCACCTTCGGCGCCACCTCCTTAAAAGGAGGATTTTAACAAATCTCCCCTTCAGGGGAGTACGGCGCTAGCCGGGAGGGATGTGTTCTTTAAACATAAAATCACATTCACCGTCACCGTTGGTGGCACCTCCTTTGAAGGAGGATTTTAACAAATCTCCCCTTCAGGGGAGTACGGCGCAGCCGGGAGGAATGTGCTCTTTAAACATGAGATCACATCCACTGTTGTCGTTGATGTCGCCTCATTCCTTACAGGAATGATTCAAAGGAGGACTTACAAACAAAGTTGACAAATTATATTTTTTATACTATAATTCACTTAGTGAATGAATGAAAGAGGTGTATCTGTGTTCAACTTTGAAGAGTATGGTTTTTTCAATCCGTCTCCAAATTTCAGAGAAATGACAATTCTTCAGATGATATCCAAAGATCCCCAAGTATCCCAGGAAAATATTGCAAAGGGAGTGGGGATAGTGCCTTCTATGGTAAACCGCTATCTCAAAGATTTTGAAGATAGAAGTTTTATAGTTAAGACCGGAGAAAACAGAAGACAGATGAACTATGAGATAACTGCCGAGGGGAAAAAAAGACTTCAATTTCTCGTGGTTTCTTTTATTAATGAAGTATCCAGGATTTATTTTGAAACTAAAAAATCCTTTGATAATGTTTTAAAAACTCTTGAAAGATCTGATCTTAGCACTATACTGCTTTATGGAGCAGGAGTTGTTGGTGGAATAGTTCTTAAAGTACTTACCAGCGAAGGAATAAATGTAGCCGGCTTTATAGATGACTCCATTGCCAAGCAGGAAGAAAAACTCTACGGAATAAATATTCTTAATCCACAAAACTTGGAAAAGCTCAGATATGATGCTGTTATAATTGCCTCATTCAAACACTCTGAAGAAATTCTTATGAAAGCTAAAAAATACAATCTAAGAAATATATTTATCTTTAAGATAGACGATACAGGGAACGTATCGCTGGTAAAGGAGGAATAAAGATGAAAGTACCTTTATTTGATATGACCAGGCAGTACGAAAAGATTAAGCAGGAAGTTTTACAGGCTCTTGACGAGATTTTTTCCCATGGACACGTTATTTTGGGTGAAAACGTTACTATGTTTGAAAAAGAAATACAGCAGTACCTTCACTGTGGACATGCAGTCGGGGTTGCAAACGGTTCAGATGCACTGCTCCTTGCCGTACATTCGCTTGATCTGAAGCCCGGAGATATGGTTATTACAACACCGTATACTTTTTTTGCAACTGTAAGCAGCATAACCAGAAACGGTGCTTTACCAGTCTTTGCAGACGTTACAGAAAAGTATTACAATATAGATCTTGATATGGTTGAAGATATTCTTACTACTCATCCCAATAAAGACAAAATAAAAGCATTTATTCCTGTTCATCTTTTCGGTAAAACCCTTGATCTGAAAAGGCTTGAAGATATAAAAAAGAAGTACGGTATAAGTATAATTGAGGATAACGCTCAAGCGATTGGCTCTGTATGGCATGATGGACAGACAGCTATCAAATTTGCAGGAACAGCGGGCGATATGGGAACAATTTCATTCTTCCCGACTAAAAATCTTGGTGCATACGGTGATGCCGGAATGGTTGTAACCAATAATGAAAAGCTTGCACAGAGAATAAAAAAACTCAGGGTACACGGGGCAGCTAAAAGATACTACCATGAAGAAATCGGGTATAACTCGAGAATTGATGAAGTCCAGGCTGCTATTTTACGTATAAAACTTAAACATCTTGATTCGTGGATAGAAAAAAGACTCACTATTGCAAAGAACTATCAAAAGCTCTTTCAGGATTCAGGACTTGATGAGTTCATAACATATCCGGAGTACTTTGCAGACAGATCACATGTATATCATCAGTATGTAATAACGCTTTCTGATAAAAAATCATTATTAAGAGACAGACTTGCTGAGCATCTCCAGGAAAAAGGAATAGGAACTTCCGTATACTACCCAAGATGTCTTCATATGCAGAAATGTTTTGAGTATCTGGGATATAAATCCGGACAGTTTCCGATCAGTGAAGCTGCCTGTGAAAAAACTCTCGCTCTTCCGATTTTTCCAGAACTTACAGTAGAAGAACAAGAGTATGTGGTAAAGAATATAAAAGATTTCTTTAAAGGGATATAAGGAGGAATTATATGACATTGATGGAGAAGATACTTTCCAAAAAAGCTGAAGTGGGCGTGGTAGGTCTTGGTTATGTAGGACTCCCCCTGGCAGTTGAAAAGGCAAAGGCAGGATATAAGGTAATAGGCTTTGATCTTCAGAAAAGTAAGGTTGATATGGTTAATGCAGGCCATAATTATATAGGAGATGTTGTAAACGAAGATTTACAGGCACTGGTTAAAGAAGGAAAGATACAGGCTACCACTGACTTTGAAAGAATAATGGAATGTGATACCGTGGCAGTTTGTGTTCCGACTCCGCTTGACAAGTTCAAACAGCCGGATCTTTCATATGTTATAAACTCTACAAAAGATATAGCCAAAAGACTTCACAAGGATATGCTCATAGTTTTAGAGAGTACCACTTATCCAGGAACAACAGAAGAAGTTATGCTTCCTATTCTTCAGGAAAGCGGATTAAAAGCCGGTAAAGATTTTTATCTTGCGTTCAGTCCGGAAAGAGTCGATCCCGGAAATATAAAGTTTAAAACCAAAAATACCCCTAAAGTAGTCGGAGGAGTAACCAAAGAATGTACAGAGCATGCCAAAGCTCTTTACGAAAATGTCTTGCAGGCACAGGTCTTTACGGTAACCTCTCCCAAAGAAGCCGAGATGACCAAAATTCTTGAAAATTCATTCAGACTCATAAACATAGCTTTTATAAATGAAATGGCCATTATATGCAACAAGATGAATATAAACATATGGGAGGTAATCCAGGCTGCATCAACTAAACCATTCGGATTTATGCCCTTTTATCCCGGACCAGGTATAGGCGGTCACTGCATACCGCTTGACCCGTTTTATCTTCAGTATAAAGCCAGAGCATATGACTTTCATACAACCATGATAGACTTGGCCGGAGACATAACAGACTCAATGCCTGAGTATGTAGTAGAAAGACTTTCGGAGATACTCAACGACAATAAAAAATGCCTTAACGGCTCACGGATTTTGTTGCTTGGAGTTGCATACAAAAACGATATAGACGATATGAGAGAATCACCCGCTCTTAAAGTAATCGAACACCTCGAAAAAAAGCATGCTCAAGTACTTATACATGATCCGTTTGTGCCGGAGTTCAGCCATAATAATAAAAAATATTATTCGTCTGCATTAACCAAAGATCTGATAGAGAATATGGATGCGGTTGTAATAACCACGGGGCATACTACTGTAGATTACGGATTTGTAGCAGATAATGCCAAGATCCTTTTTGATACAAAAAATGTAACCAAAAATTTGAGAACAGACAGAAAAAATCTGTTTATTCTGTAAAAATGGGAGGAATAATGCTGAATTTTGCAATTATCGGCTGTGGAAGAATCGGAACAAAAAAACATATACAAGCCTGCATTGAAAACGCAGATATTATTAATCTTGTGGCTGTCTGCGATATAAAAAGAGAAAAGGCCGAGCAGGCAAGCCAGATCTACAGTGCGGCAGTTACTAAAAAACCTACAGTATATACTGATTACATAAAGATGCTTGAAAGTGAAAACATTCAAGCAGTTGCAGTAGCTACGGAAAGTGGACTACACTACCAGATTGCTATGGACTGTATGTATATGAACAAGAATGTTTTGGTTGAAAAACCCATGGCACTTTCTACCGATCATATGGACAAGATGATAAAACTGGCCAAAGATAGAAAACTCAAGCTTGGAGTATGTTTTCAGAATCGATTTAACGCCCCGATACAGGAATTGAGGAAGAAGGTTGAATCAGGAAGCTTTGGCAGAATATTCCATGCACAGGCATCTGTAAGATGGAACAGAAACCGAGACTATTATAAACAGGCAAGCTGGAGAGGCACATGGGAAATGGACGGAGGAACTCTGATGAACCAGTGCACACACAACACAGATCTGCTCATATGGATGCTTGGCGGTGAAGTTGAAGAAGTGAACGGGATTATAAGGAACTTTAACCACGATTACATAAACACAGAGGATTTCGGCGGAGCAGTCATAAAGTTTAAAAATGGTTCTGTAGGAATTCTTGAAGGAACATCTAATGTATATGAAAAAAATCTTGATGAAAAACTTTCAATATTCGGAGAAAACGGAACGGTTGTAATAGGCGGATTAGCCGTGAATAAGATCGAAACATGGAGATTTGAAAACGAAAGTTCCCATCCGTTTCAGAACCTCCCGGATCCGGATACCGTTTACGGGAATGGACATGTTCCCCTATACAGAGATTTTTGTGAAGCTGTTACAAAAGGAAGAGAACCATTTATAAATGGAGAAGAAGGAAAGAAGGCTGTTCAGACCATACTAGCAATCTACAAATCTTCCTTAACAGGCAGTACGGTTAAATTTCCATTTGACTTTTCAACTCTCGAAATGAAAGGATATTTCAATAGATAAAATTCCCGCCTAAGCGGGAATTTTTTATTAACCTTGAAAGTATATCTTACTCTCCTCTTCAGGTGAGTACGGCGCAGCCGGGAGGAATGTGCTATTTAACACAAGATCACATCCATATATTATATGAACAGCTTAGGATCGACTCAGTATGATGTTGTTTGTAAATAGCCGAGTTCTGACTTTATGGAAATGTCAAGAAATGTATAGTCGAAGAATATCCAAATATAAAATAGCTTAGTAATGATTTCTAAGACTGCAGTTACTTTTTTCATAGTCTGCTTGTTTAAGCGGCAGATTCACCAGTAAACTTGCGATATGCTGCAGGAGTAATCTTTTATGGTAACTCTCCAATATATTAACGGAGCTGAGATGTAAAAAAGCAAAGTAAAAATAAATATGACTATAGCTGTAATGCTGTTTGAAGAATAGATACAGCGACTAAGGTTATTTTATGAGGATAAGGCTTATCATTATAAAAAGATTTGAAACAAGGCAGCTTGCTCCAAGCACATCTCCGGTGTATCCGCCTATCTGTTTTTTCGAGATCAGGTGCATAGATGTGCCGCATAAAACTGATAAGGCAGATGAGATAAGAAAAAATTTTGGATTTGCAAGCAGCGGTAGAGTAATCAGGAGAGCTATAAGGCTGTTTCTGCTGTCGTATGGATAAAAAAGTGCTCCGAGTCCTGTTTTTTTGACAGGTTTTGAGATGTTGAGGACGATATTCATCGTAAATCTTGAAAAAACGCCGCTGTAAAGCAACATAATGCTGTCTACCTGAGTCAGGCAGTAAAAGAAGGTACCCGTGAAAACTATTCCATAGAACATTGCAAACGGTCCGGTATCGCCTTTGGACATTATTTCAAGTCTTTTTTCTCTGTTTTGGTTGAGGAAACCATCAAGAGTGTCTAAAAGTCCGTCAAAGTGGAAAAGGTCGAAGCAAAAAAAACCTACGGACATAGTAAGAACGGTCTGAAAAACCCCTTTACCCAAGATATGAGTAAGAAGCATGTATATCATACCCGAAAGATATCCAACTATTGTGAAGTATCTTGGAATGTTTTTAATTTCTCCGGTCCCGCCTGCCGGAATACGTGAAAGAAAAGAGACAGTCATGCGTATTTCACTGAGAATTTTTTTCATACTCTTTCCACCTCCGCAGTGAGCTTAAAAGTCCTTCAAGTTCAAACACTTCAAAGCAGCAAAGCCTTCCGGGTAAATAAAACTCTTTCAATGTGTCTATGGCGTAATCATTTAACGGGATGTGATCTGTGGTGTTTTCTACTCCCATAAGATGGTATTCAACTATATTGGTTTTATATGCAGCATCAAATTTTTTTCCGAGAATATGGTGTCCTATGTCAAATGTTATCTTTTCAGAGTATTCAAGTGTTTCTATAAGGTTTTCAACTGAAACACCGGGGAGTTTTTCCAGTTTTTGCCATCCGGGAATAGGATGCAGAACGTAGTTCAGTACTTCAAAGTCGTTCAAGGAAAAGTACTCTATAACCTTTTCGGCGTTTTCGGCTGTATCTGTGGGAAGATGAACAGAGTATCTGGTGTTAAGTTTTTTAAGATGTTTGAGTTCTTTATCAAAAAGTTTTTTGGTTTCTTCGTCCCATGTGAAAACCAGAAGTTCTATAAAATCAACATATTTTTGGAGTATGACGGCATTTTCATAATAAGTTCCGGGTACTACCCATGAAGTTGAGCCTATCATTTTATTTTTACCGGGATTGAGCTTACCATAAAGTAAACTTCATCTGCTTTACGGGCAAGTTTTGAGTTAAGTTTTCCAATGGCATCGGTATATCTTCTGGACAGAGGGTCGATCGGAACTATTCCCAGTCCGACTTCGTTGGTTATGATAACCTCTTTGCCTGTAAGATTGTTCATAAAACTTTCGGTGTATTTTTCAATATCCTTTTCATAATAAAGTAGATTTGAAAGCCATGTGGTTATACATTCAACAAGGATGACATCGTAATCTGTCAGCTTAGGGAGCAGAGAGGCAACTTCCAAGGGTTCTTCATATGTATCGTAAGAGCTGTCACGCTCCTGCTTGTGTTTTTTTATACGCTGTTTCATCTCCTCGTCAAAGGGTTCTGCAGTTGCTATAAAGGCTTTTCTGGGATATTTTTGTACCAGTTCCAGGGCGTAGCTGCTCTTGCCCGATTTAACTCCACCGGTTATAAGAATCATTCTATATCACTCTTTGATATATTGGCATCTTCAAAGCTACTCATTTCATTGAGCATTTTCAAGGCTGCCTCTATTATGTTGAAGGAGAGTACTGCTCCTGTTCCTTCGCCAAGTCTCATTTCAAGCTTCAAAATAGGTTCCAGTCCAAGTTCTTTTATTATGGGCAGATGACTTTTGACAGCTGACTGGTGGCCCAAGAACATATAGTCACGTATACTTGGATTTATTCTGTAAGCCAGGAGGGCTGCACTTGAAACGGGAAAGCCGTCAACAACAAAAGGAACTTTTCTGTCAGCGCATTCAAGCATAAATCCTGCCATTTCGCCGATACAGAATCCACCGGCTTTCATCAAAACATCCATAGGGCTTTTGAAAGGTGAATGCAGTTTCATGGTTTTTTCAAGAACTTCTCCTTTTTTTGTTAACATCTTTTTGTCTATCAATGTTCCTACATCAAGTACTTCTTCAACAGGTATTCCCAGTCCAGCACATATTGCTGCCGCAGTTGTGGTATTGCCTATTCCCATATCGCCTATAGCTAGAAGATCAGCACCATCATTTATGGCCTGTGCAGCAACTTCACGGCCATATTTTATGCAAAGCTCAGCCTGTTCTGAGGTCATAGCGAGGCCTAAAGAAAAGTCTTTGGTTGACCTTCCTACTTTTTTGCTTATTACTCTGGGTTCTGATGAGAAATCGTAGTCTACTCCAGCATCAACTATATAAACAGATGTATTGTTATGTTTACTGAAAACATTTATGGCTGCTCCTCCGGCAAGGAAGTTGAATACCATCTGTGCGGTAACTTCTTTTGGGTATGCAGATACACCCTGTTCTACTACTCCATGGTCGCCGGCAAAGACATAAACTCTTTTGTCCTTGGGGAGGGAAACAGTAGAACTGCCTTGTATAAGAGCATATTTTAATGCTATTTTTTCCAGCAGTCCAAGACTTCCTTTCGGTTTGGTTAGCATATCAATCTTTTTCTGTACTTTTTCATTAAGCAGCATTTTCTGCCTCCTCATATAATTTTAAGTGTAGTCTGTCTTTTAGTATATAGCTTATAGCCATTGATGTCAATAATTTGTGGAAATGATTCTAATAGCGTACTTAAGTGGTATAATCTTTCTAATAATATAATCTGCTTTTAAAAGCGTATAAAGTGGGGTGATTCAATGGAAAATTTTGTGTTCAGTAATCCGACATGTCTTATCTTCGGTAAGGATACCATAAAGCGTATAGGCAAGGAAATAAAGAAACGTGGTGTCAAAAATGTGCTTTTACTCTATGGTTCCGGTTCTATATTTAAAAACGGTGTGTACGATGCTGCTGTAAAATCTCTTAAGGACAACGAGGTCGGTTTTGTTCAGCTAGGGGGTATAAAGCCTAATCCTGTACTTTCAAAGGTATATGAGGGTATAAAAACAGCCATGAAA
>CALMRR010000429.1 GCA_937871925.1 uncultured Petrotoga sp. | reverse complement strand
CCTTGGCTACATGCTCTTTCTTATGAATAAAGTCTGTAGCCAAAGTTCCCAATCCGGACACATCAACCATATGATTGCAGTAATTCATCTTGTAATCATATATAAGCATACCTCCTAGAAGCTCTTTTTCTCTGTAACATCCGTACATCTTTACTTCTTTAGTATGTTTGCAGATTTCTTCAAACTTTTTCATATACATATCGCGTATTTCAGGTTTATGCAAATCCATTGAAGGATAGGCATTTGAAAGGATAGAAATAAACTTTGGAATATCAGATGTTAAAAGTTTTTTTACCATAATGTCCCCCTAAAATATTATTTACTAAGTATTGCCCCTTTTATCTAAGAAAATTATAATAAAAATCTTTAATATTAAATACTACTTCATCGGATATTTTTGCAGATAAGTTAATTTTTTTCCCAAGAATTGTAATAGCAGGATTTTCTGAAGTAATCCAAGCTATAAGTTCAGATCCCGGAATAAGAAAGTCTCTTGTCTCTGTTCCCTCACAACAGTCAAGCCTAATAATATTAAAATCATAAAGTTTATATTCCTTATTAAAATGGCTTCCCTGAAGAATCAAGCTATTTGATTCAATAGTTATCTTATCGGTAGTGTTCACAACACTCAGCAAGATTTCGTCAGAATCAGAAGGAACGGAAACAGTAAACTGAATATCAATAGAAAGTACAGAATTTCCATAATCAAGATAATTATCTACCAAAGAGTAAGTGGTTTTACCGCTCATTAAATCGCTATACTTTACAACATTACCCAAAACAACGGTTCCGATAAACAATGAAATTAAATACACAATAACTTTCTTCATAATCTCCGCCTCCTTTTTTATTCTACTATAATATTATATAATTAATTATGAAAAAGATTTATTAACAAAAGATAAAATTAGATAAAAAATATCGGCTTTATTGAGGAGAAAAAATGCAGATAACCATAAAAGAGTACAAAAAAGGTTTTTCTGAACATATAAAGTATATTGATAGACAGACTTTTAACGAATGTACCAAATCTGATCAGCAGATTGATGATACAGCCCTAAATTATGGAAATAAAGTATTTATAGCCTTCTATGGTGAAAAAGCAGTAGGCTTCATCTCGCTTTTGAAAGCAGAAACACTTAACTATTCCGGGTATTGGATAGACCTTATAGCTGTTTTACCGCAATTCCGAGGATACTCAATAGCTGGAATGCTTATAAAAAAAGCATATGAATACTCAGAAAGCAAAAATTCCGAAATACTTACTGCTCTCATACGGATAAACAACATTCCTTCACGCAAGGCATTCGAAAAAGAGAAGTTTGCTCCTTCGGAAAATGATTTTAAAATATACAGTAAAGACATCAGTCGGGGAGGTAAAGATGCAGTACAGACAAATGGGAAAAACGAATGAAAAAGTATCAGTTTTGGGTTTTGGTTGCATGAGATTTCAGGTAAAAAACGGAAAAAATGACCAGATAGATGAAGAAAAAGCCATAAAACAGCTACGTATGGCAATTGAAAAGGGAGTAAACTATATTGACACGGCATATCCATATCATGAGGGAAACAGTGAAATCGTA
>CALMRR010000428.1 GCA_937871925.1 uncultured Petrotoga sp. | reverse complement strand
TTCCAGCCCTTTTCAACGGCCATATTCTGAGAAACGGCGTTCCGATTACGTTTTTCACAGGAACATATCCGAAAAACCTCGAATCAAAGCTATTCGGAGAGTTGTCACCCATAAAGAAATAAAAACCTTCTGGAACCTTAATAGCTACAAGACCATCTGTATCCCTGTATATGTACTGAGAAAGATCCAGATTCTTAAGATAAGAGTTATAGTAATCTTCATACATTAAAGTCTGGTTGTATATTCTCAGTGTGTTAAGATCAAATATTCTCAGGTTAGTTTTCTGAAAAGCTTCAAGAATCTGCTGCTTATACTTGGCAGGAAATGCCATGAACTCATAAAATAGTTCAGACGAAAAAACTGCATCCTTCAAATAGTAAAGATCCTTAAACTCCTCCGGCGTTTCACCGTTAACCTGAACCATACACACAAGATCTCTGACATCTTTGGTTATATACTCGGCTTTTCCGAACTGGTTTATAAGATTTTTCATCCATGTGGGAAGGCTCTTCACGCTGCCGCTACTTATCTCGTCCCATCTTTGCTGTGAAACAGGAACAAGCTTCACCGTATCTCCCGGCTTGCCTACCAGTCTTTTCACATACTTTACATGCCCTGTGAACTCCTTTGGGGCAAAAAAATCCATAAACTTATCCCATGGTCCAAGCATTTTAAGAGCATTCTGATCCACATAAGGAGTCCAGAAAACCACTACATCGCCTGTCTGCGGCTCCTTGTACTGGTAAGTTATTTTTTCTATGAACATTCTGTCGCCTATCTCGACCGTAGGAACCATAGACTCTGTTGGAACCATCATTGTTTCAAAGACAAAAAGCCTTATTATGGTTCCGAAGATTATAGCATAGATAGCCGCATAAGTCCAGTCCAATGCTTCTTTCTTTATCTTGTCTTTAGTCGTAGATTTCAAGGAACTCAGTCCTTTCTTTCTTTTATCTTTACCTTTCCCTTAATGTCTCTTATATAATAAAGCTTGGCTCTTCTGGCCTTTCCTTTTCTTGTTACTTCAAGCTTTCCGATAGAAGGGGAGTTGAATGGAAAAACCCTTTCTATTCCGATATTGTCCGCACCCATTCTCCTTACTGTGAAAGTTTTACCGTTCCCGCTGCCTCTTATCTTATTACTATTCCCTCGTATGCCTGAAGCCTTTCCCTTCCGCCTTCTATAACCTTCACCGAAACCTTAACGGTATCGCCTGGTCTGAATGCAGGAATGTCCGTTCTTATGAAATCTTTCTCAATAGCTCTTATCAAAGCGTCCATGTTAATTCCCTCCTGTACAAAGTTTATTGATTTATTTTATTGTTTTAATTACTTCTTCGCCTATCAGCCTGTCAAGAGTAATGGCTGCGGCAGCTCTCACCGAAAGATGGTTAAAATCAGAAAAACCTCTTATAGGTTCAAGTTCATAGCTGCATGTTTCACGTATTTCTTCGGGCATTCCCCATCCTGTTCCAAAAAGTATCAGTAAGGGTGATTCTTCCGTTCTGATAATATGTGACATTTGGGGATATGAAACGATATTTTCTCTTGGCTTAGCCGAAGTAAATACAACTTTAGGATCTTTTCCTTCAATACTTCGTATATCCTGAAGAACATCCTCGTAATAGCTTTTTAATCTGGCAATGGAAAGCGCATCGTTGCGGTTTGGGTTATACTGCTTGCCAAAACCTTCTATCCAGTATTTAAGAACATTCTTCGCTATTTCTTTCTGAGCCGGCAGATTACATACTATATAAAAATTCTTTACATTATATGTTCTGCATGAACGTGCAATATCGTGTATATCAAAATTAGTTATTGCAGTCGATATTATCTGGTTTTCCCTGCCCAGTATAGGATAGTGGATCAGAGCAACATAAATTTTGTCAAGCATCTTTAATCAGCTCCGTAATTATTTCGACCAGCACTTTCTTGTCCTCGGCGGAAAGTTCTCTTTTTATGAAAAGATCAGGTCTTTTAAGTATCGTGTTGATAAAGCTCTGTTTTTT
>CALMRR010000427.1 GCA_937871925.1 uncultured Petrotoga sp. | reverse complement strand
CCGCAAAAAGATGAAGCGTACCCGAACTCTTAAAAACTTCTTTATCCTTAAGACTCCCCATAAAAGAAGCAGAAATTATATCAAATGCCTCTTTGTCCTTTACCGCCAAAGAAAGATTTTCAAGTGCCTTTTCCTTTATTCTGAAAAAAGAAGAATCGACTGAAGGTGCCGCATATGTGGCATTAATATAACCTTCTTTCAGTTGACCTGACACATATACATTCTTACCGCAGCTGATCTTTTCCGTACTGAACTTATAATAATCAAACTTTATGTAGTCTCTGTACTTCTTCCATGCACCGTTGTATATATGACTGCTTATAAGCGTATAAGAACCGTTTCTTCTGTCTACCACTCTACCTAAAACACCAACATCTCCTTCAATCCTTGAAATATCAGCATATATAAAAGGCACCAGGAAGATCAGAAGAAAAACAAACATACGTATATTTCTGAAAGTCAAAATCCAAACAAACAGTATCAGCATACATACAGCCAATGAAACCCAAAAATTTATACTTTTTAGTAAAAGCAAAACAGAAAAAATTAAAAATAACTGAAAAAAGAAAGGAGGTAGCCCTCTGCCTTTAACCATCAATCAGCTTCCTTGATTTTATCTCCTGTAACGCTGAAGGCAGACCATCTATGAAACTCTTCAAATCTTCCTGCTGAGTATATACTCTGAGATCTTTACGGAACCTGGTAAAAGCTGTATATATGAGCTCTTTACTCAAAAGTCTGCTCCTGGCGGGAAGTACCACTATAACGTTTTCAAACTCACTTCCTTGAGCCTTGTGTATCGTAACCGCATAGGCACTGTTAAGCAAAAGTCCAGCCTCGTATGCTCCAAAGTTTGCTTTTATACCGTTTTCAAAGGAAACCTGTATGTAAAACTCATCCTGAAAAGGATCAAATACCTTTTCTACATATCCTATCTGGCCATTGTAAACCTTTCGTTCCGGAAGATTTTCCAGAAGTATTACCCTTTCATTCAGGTTGTACCCCTTTATATCGTATCCGAAAATACTTTTTTTTATCATCAGGTTAAGCGCATTGACCCCAAAGGGACCTATATTATTAGGAGTCAAAATTATCCATTCTTCCCTCTTTTTTTCATATTGCGATATCTGTTCCAAAACGAGAGACCCAAGCTCCCTAACCGAAGAGTACTTTTTTGCAAAAGAAGAAAAATCCATCCCCGTTTTAGATGTTCCCTCAAGCACAGCCCTAGCAAGTCCGCTCTGAGGACTTTGATCATCAAAACGGTTAACTACCTTGAGTTCAAACAGATTGCCAGGTAGCTCATGTATGAGCTGACTGAACACCTTTCCTGCTCCAACAGGAGGAAGCTGATTTTTATCGCCTACAAAGATTACCTGCATAAGATACGAAAGGTCAACAGTGCTTAAAACCGCTCTAAAAGATGCCATATCAATCATAGACGACTCGTCTACGATTATGATTCTTTTACGCACCTTTTTCCCGCCGTTTCTTCTTTTCATTAAAAATCCGCTTTTTAGCGAGACATACCATCCGTTTTCATATAAAACACTTGCTATCGTCCTGGCCTGAAAACCGGTTACTGTTTTAAGCCTGTCTGCGGCCTTGCCGGTCGGAGCCAAAAGCATTACATCGTTTTGGGTTATAATTCCTTTACCAGTGAGACCTTTAAGATACGAAAGAACTAAAGTCGTCTTTCCTGTACCTGCCCTCCCGCTTATAAAAAAAAGCTTTTTTTTCTGCATAGCATAAAGAGCATCCTGCTTCTCAATAAATCCTCTGTCTTCTTCTTGTATTCCCGTATCTGAAAGAATCTCTCCCCACTGAATATACTTACCCGAAAAAACGGTCTTTTTGTTCCAGACAGCACTTACAGCTTGAGATATATCCCTTTCCATCTCATTCACAACCTTAAGCTGAACGGTACCGTCATCGTTTAGAACAATATCAGGACTCTGAACATTCAAAACAGCCTCGGAAAGCTCAGAATATGATGAACCATTTTCAAAGGCCTGGCGTACTTGCTCAACAGCAGCTGCCTGAGCCTGATAAGATGAAAAATTCTTATCCGGAGCATATATTGATAACGCCTGCTTCACCTTATCAAAGCCAACCCGTGGAATCTCATGACTGCTTTTTCCATACTTTGAACTTACGGGAGTATCATAAAGAGACAGCATATAAGGATTCTCAATCAGATCCTCCAACGTTAAATCCCTGTCGGACATAACAGAAAAAAGTTCTCTGTTAAAATCCGCAAGCTTTTCAAAGACCGCATATGGAATATCAAGACATGATAGAAACTTGAAATACTCTCTTTTACTTTCATTTTCAAAGAAGTCAAGACTATCCGCATACTTAAAAAAAGCACGATAAGGATTTTTCCGCCCGGCATACTCAAAAAAAACATAGATATACTGCCCTGCATAGAGATATCTTAAAGCATTGGAAATACCCTGCAATTCAAGTTTATTGGAATAAATAAACCGTTTTTCCTCATATAACAGTGAAAGCTTTTCCTGCCATGAACCGCCGCCGGGCTCAGGCAAAAGCTTTTGGATGGCATAGCCTATACTTTTGGTCATCCCGTCTATAACATATAGCATAAACTCCTTGCTTGTGCAGAAGTTCCATCCGTTCCTGCATGCAAAAATGTTTTTAATCGGCTCAAGCTCAAAAGAAACAGCTTGTGGGATAGCTATGCTGATTTTACCTCTGGAAAAAGCACTCGAAAATCTTAATAATAAAGGTTTTCCTTCATCTAAAAATATGCTGTATACTTTTCTGCCGGTATCTAGCTGCCGGTGTGAAAGCATATTATTTCCTCCACAGCTTTAGTAATAAGATCTATCGGCATAAAAGGAACACCGGCTTTTGCGGCCGCCTGTTCGGCAGAATAAGGCACATGTATGAAGCCGCTTTTTACGGAAAGACTCTTTTGCCTGATATAACTGGCACATCTATAAAAAAGATTATTACAGACATAGTTACCTGCACTGTTAGAGATACTCGCCGGTATCTTCTTATCTCTGAGCATTTTGACAATCCCATAGATGTCAAGAGAACTAAACAGACCGTCATAAGGACTTTGCTCATCAATCTTACCAAAAGGAGTGCTTCCATTGTTGTCTGGTATCGTTGCATCATCAAAGTTTACCGCAATTCTTTCCAAAGAAATATCCGTTCTTCCGCCGGCCTGCCCGAACATGATTACATAATCTGAGGGACAACTTTCCATTTCTTTTTTTAAAGCCTCGAATGCCTCTGCGAAAACAACAGGAAGAAGAAGCTTTCTGACAAATTTCTCATCGACCTGGGCACTTTTAACAGCTTGCCATGAGGGATTGACATCTTCTTTTCCGAAAGGTTCAAAGCCTGTGACAATAATTTTTTTCATAGACGCCTCCTTTTTCTTACATACTATTATATCAAAAGTAAGCTTATATTATTTTGTGACAAGCCTCACTTATTTTTTTAAGCTTTTGTAGTATATAATATAGTGCGGAATAATATTTTTGTATTAAAAGAGAGGTGTGTCAAATGATAGAAGTAAGCGGGATATCCAAAAAGTTTAAGACTAAAAAAAAAGTCGTTTCAGCATTGGAGGATGTCTCATTTTCATGTGAAGACGGAAAGATCTTCGGTCTTTTGGGTCCTAACGGAGCGGGAAAGACCACGGCCTTAAGGATAATGGCTACTCTTCTTAAACCAGACAGCGGAAGTGTAAAAGTAAGTGGATACGATACCGTTAAGCAGTCAACCGAAGTCAGGAAAAGAATAGGATTTCTGACAAGCGATATGAAGCTCTCGGGAAATCTTTCACCTGATGAACTGATGAATTTTTTCGGTGAACTGAATCATATTTCAAAAGATCAGCTCAGTTCAACCAAGGAGCAGCTTGTTCATTATCTTGGAATGGGAGATTTTGTTAATAAACCCGTGGAAAAGCTTTCCACCGGTATGAAACAGAAAACATCTATTGCGGTAAGTCTTATACATAATCCGCAGGTGATTATATTCGATGAGCCTACCAACGGTCTTGACATAATCTCATCCAAAGTTGTCACAGACTTTTTAAAGGACTTTAAAAAACAGGGGAAGACAGTTATAATATCCACTCACATAATGCCTGAAGCCGAAAAGCTTTGCGATACTATAGGTCTCATCTTTGAAGGTCATCTTATTGAGTGCGGAACCAAAGAGGAGCTTTTTAAAAAATACTCCCAAGACAGCATTGAGGATATTTTCTTTGCTCTTGCAGAAGAAAGGGGACTGATTAAAAATGTTTAAGGATTCCATGATAATTTTCAAAAAAGAGATGAAAAATATTTTTAAAGATAAACGTTCTTTTTTCTCCATCATCATTCTTCCGTTTATTCTTATGCCGATAATCTTCGGTACTATAGGATTTGTATCAAACTCACAGGAGAAAGGCGCACAGGAAACAACCTATATTCTTCAGATAAAAAATGCTCCGGAGGAGTTCAAAAACATTCTTTCGCAGTTCATCAAATTTGAAGAAACTCAAACTATAAGCGAAGAAGGTAACTTTGCGGCAATTGAGTTTCCGCAAACGTACAATACAGACTCTCTTGAAAAGATAAACGTAAAAGTACTTTTCAGATCTACATCTCAAAAATCTTCGTTTGCACTCGGACAGATAAAAGCTGCACTAAACGCATATCAAAGTCTGATACTACAGAAAAATCTTGAAAAGCATGGACTATCGCTGGATGACCTTAAGCCTATTAACGTATCCGAAGTCGACATTGCACCCAAAGAATCGCAGGGAACTCAGTTCTTATCAATGATGGTTCCTTATATGCTTCTTATCTATATTTTTGCTGGAGCTATGGGAATAGGAATGGATACTACTTCTGGTGAAAAGGAACGCGGCGGTCTTGCTGCCCTTTTAGTCAACCAAGTATCCAGAACATCTATCGCAATAGGGAAAATACTTTATGTTATTGTGACAGGACTGCTTAACAGCGTTTCCACTTTTGGAGGACTAATTGTGGGA
>CALMRR010000426.1 GCA_937871925.1 uncultured Petrotoga sp. | reverse complement strand
TCGGAATATTTAATTCCGTGCAGTGTTATACTAACTTTTGTTCCAACTCCCTGAGTGCTTTGAACGGAGATATGTCCTCCCATAAGTTCGACAAGTTTTTTTGAAATACTCAAGCCCAATCCCGTACCTCCATATTTTCTGTCCTGATTGGGATTTTGTGAAAAAGCTTCGAAAAGTTTTTCAATATTTTCCTGAGATATTCCAATTCCGCTATCAGAGATTTCAAAACACATATCGCCATATTCGTTCGATACTTTCAAAAACTTTGCTTCAAGGGCTACATAGCCTTCATATGTAAACTTTTCGGAATTTCCTATTATATTCATCAGTATCTGGCGCAGTCTTACTTCATCTGTCCATATATTCTGAGGAAGATCCGGATGTCTCTTAAGTATGAACGATATATTTTTATTCTTGAACTGCATACCGTAGATCTGTTCAAACTCGCCAAGAAAAGACCCTAGATCTATTTTTTGTATATGTAGAATTGTTTTGCCTGCATCTATCTTAGAAAGATCCAAAATATCATTGAGCAGTTTAAGAAGGTTTCTTCCGTTAACCATAATTCCGTTTATGTACTCTTTTTCTTTGGGGTCTTTTATTCTGAGATTTAAAAGCTCACTCAGACCTACTATAACGCTTACAGGATTTCTGACCTCATGGCTCATGCTGGCAAGGAACTCTCCCTTTCTTTTATCAGCCATTTGAGCTATATCCCTAGCTGATATAAGCTCTTTTTCGTAGTCTCTTTTTATGAGGGTTGCCGCAAGTATTTCAGCAATCGTAGAAAACATGTTTATAATGCTCTGATCCCAAAACCTGTAATCCTTTACAGAATCAAAGCCGAGAAAGCCTATGAGCTTGCCGCTGTAAATCATGGGAATTACTAGAAGAGATTTTATATCCTGAGAAGCAAGGATCTCCTTTTCTAAAGCATACTCATCCGGTATTTCACTGACTGAGTAGATATAAACCTCTTTTTTTTCGTTAAACCGTTCTATCCATCTTTTTATAGTAGTGCTTGAGATATTTTTGAGCTGCTCTTTCTGTGGTTTTATACCATCTTCGCACCATTCATAGGTATTTGAAAGACACTTCATTCCGTCGCTGAACTCAAAGATATACACCCTGTCAACGTTACTGAAAGAACCTATCTTTTTTAAAGTAATATCTATGGTGCTTTCTATATCTTCGTGCCGGCACTGGATAAGCTCAGTGGATATTTCGTTTATAAGCATGTTAAGGGAGTATGAGTAGAAAACAGATTCATTGAACTCATCCTCCATAATTTTTTTATCGCTCATATCTATTCCGGCGGACAGTATACAAGGACGTTTGTTCAACAGAATTATTTTTGATGAAAGTGATATATACAAAGGTTTTCCTTGTTTATCCTGAACAAGAATCTCGTAATTTTCCACTTCTTTTTTTTCTTTTATCTGTTCAAGGAGGATATCAAGATCCGATCTCCTTTTAAAAAGATTTATTTTTGAAGGTGAACTGCCTAAAAGCTCATGTTTTTGATAACCAAGCTTCATCATAAAACTCTTATTCGCATCCAGGAAAACACCTGTTTCCAAGTCTGTAATACATATCAGACAAGGATTAAAGTCAAATATAAGCTTTAAATACTCCAGCTCGTCAAAAGACTCTGGTATTTTGGAGTTTGTTCCGTTCATGTTCTGAACTGCCAGAAAATGCGGGAAAAAAAGCTAGGATAGATAAAAAACATACTTTTGAAGCCTCCAGTAAGATTTAAACTTATGTCATATAATATTATAAAGTGTTTCTGATACATATCCGGAGATCATTTCTTCTACTTGAATCCAGTCTATCTGCATATCCGGTACATCTTTCCCCTCTTTTTTTATATAACCGGTGACTCCGAATACTACGCCGTTATCCTTCTGCTCTCCATAGGTAGCTATCTTAACGCCTACACTTTTAAGAACCGAAGCTACGGTATTTAGAATATAAGTCCTATAGTAAGGTTCCATTTCTTTGGGACTTCCTCCATGGCCTATAAGAGCAGCTCTCTTGCCAATAAGCGGAAAGATATAATTCCTGTCGCGGCAACCGTTGACGTAACATATCTCCTGCATCTTTTCAAAGACTATAGTCAGTTTGGCGGGAATAATGGAGTAGTGAGGTATTACATAGAATACAAGATCAGCCTGGCAAATTTTTTGGAATAATTCGTTGAAATGGCTGTCATAAACGCACTCATTTTTCCCTGCGCAGGCCATACACATATTACATGCAGCGGGATTATAGTCATGAAGCTTTTCTATATTAACCGTGCATGACGCCCCGGCTTGCTTTTCGACAAGCTTTTTAATTATCCGGCATACATTTGCGGAAGTTCCTGTTTCACTGTATCCTGCAACATTTGAACAGCTTATGCAAAGAATATTCAACTTTATTTCCCCCTGATATATCATATTATACCTTATGATCACTTTAAATTA
Source organism: uncultured Petrotoga sp. (assembly GCA_937871925.1). GTDB lineage: Bacteria > Thermotogota > Thermotogae > Petrotogales > Petrotogaceae > UBA5851. Next base: position 162 of record CALMRR010000426.1, on the reverse strand, counting down.
AATAAAAACCGTATCCGTTACATAAATAATTCTTCTCCGGTCGTATCAGTCGCCACAATCATCGGAAAATCATGGACAGTTATAAGCTGGATAGCTTCACTCAGGAGTTCTTCATATGCAACCACTCTTATGCTTTGTAGTCCTTGACAGAGTGCTGCTGCT
>CALMRR010000425.1 GCA_937871925.1 uncultured Petrotoga sp. | reverse complement strand
TCCCTCAATGTTTTTGCAAACTGCTGGAATCCGGAAGATCTTTTTGATGACTCCCCAGAGCTTTTTATAAAGAATGACCACTATCTGCTTGAGTCGCTTTTCTTCTTTGCCAATGGAGAAATAACAGAGTTTCAGTCTTTCAATGATTCCTTTCAAAGGCTCTCAATTGCTCAAAGGTACCGTAATACTTTAGGTTTCAAGCTGGCGTGTGTCAACTCCTTCGGAAAAGACTATGCTCTTATAGGATCTGATTTTATGGATTTCACTGTTTCCGCAGCTGATTTTTTCTCACTTGATGCTCTTTCTATAACAAAGGGCAACTATCATTCAAATGATGTGGATCTTATTTCTTTCATTCCTAAAGAGTCAGGATATTCAAAAAAATTTAGACTGAAGCTTTTTTTAAAAACTGTAAAACGCAGTGATCAGAATGACAAGTACATTAAATTCTTAAAGAATATAACTTCCCAACTTCCTGTCGAGTATTACCTATAAAAAAACTGTTTTGGGTTTCCCCAAAACAGTCAATTTTTGTTTCCTAGAATCACGGATAGATGCCTCTTAATTTTGTGGTATTGTAAACTCTGCTGACTGCAACTATGTAAGCGGCTGTTCTCATATCAGTATCGTACTTCTCCATCTGCTTTATTGTATCTGCAAAAGCGGAAGTCATTTTCTGCTTGAGTGCCTTTCTTACTTCGTCAATTCCCCAGAAGTGCCACTGCATACCCTGTACCCATTCAAAGTATGAAACTGTAACTCCGCCTGAGTTTGCAAGGAAGTCAGGAACTATAAATATACCTTTGCTAAGAAGTATTTCGTCTCCGTCGGGAGTGATAGGTCCGTTAGCGCCTTCAACAATAAGCTTTGCCTTAACGCTTGCTGCGTTCCTTTCGGTAATAACTTCCTGAAGAGCACATGGACAAAGAATATCAACGTCAAGAGTAAGTAAATCTTCGTTGGTAATCTTTTTGTAGCCAGGATTTACATCAGCAAGGAGAACTCTTCTTGCCAATATCTTTTCCATCATTTCTCGCATTTCTTTTCCAGTAAATCCATCTTCCTTGTAAAGACCTGTGGAAGCATCGGATATACCGACAACTTTTAAGCCAAGCTCTTCGGCTATCAGAATGGCTGCATATGACCCTACGTTTCCGAATCCCTGAACAGCAATTGTAAGCTCATTATTCTTCTTAGTGATCTTACCTTTTGATCTTAAGTACTCTACTGCTTCACCGACACTGATCATAACGCCTCTGCCTGTTGCCTCGGTTCTTCCCTGTGATCCGCCTATTTCAAGGGGTTTACCTGTTACAACTGCAAGATCAGGCTGCCCGATATTCATTGAGTATGTATCCATATACCATGCCATTACTCTTCCGTCTGTTCCCATATCAGGAGCAGGAATATCTTTCTCGTCGCCAACAATTACCTGTATTTCAGAAAAATATCTTCTTGAAAGTCTTTCCAATTCGCCTTCTGATAATTTCTTAGGATCAACACATACTCCGCCTTTGCCTCCGCCGTATGGAATATCTGCAACTGCACATTTCCATGTCATCCAGAATGCAAGTGCTTTTACTTCGTCAAGGTTTACGTCAAGAGAATACCTAACTCCACCCTTTGCCGGACCTCTGGCAATGTTGTGTTGTACCCTGTGACCTGTGAATACCTGAATCTTACCATTGTCCATCTTTACAGGAAAGTTTACTGTAAGCTCTCTTTTAGGCTTAGTTAAAACTTCTTTGTAATCATCTGGAAGTTCCATGATCTTAGCGGCTTTGTTAAACTGTCTAACTGCGCTTTCATACAAACTGCTCATGCTTTAAGCCTCCCTCTCAAAATTCTGTTTAACCATAAAATTTATCTCGGTCTACAATAATTTTAGAACTTTATTCGTTAAAAATAAAGTCCTAAAATCTAATATATGTATGATTTAACGGTAAATAAGCTAAAATAATCAACTTTAAATTGATTTTAAGCAGAACTATGAAAATTTTTTCACGAAATCCCTTTCATTACTGTTTTAATCCGTCACCAACAGTTTTTTGGGCCGATACTGCAACAGGAAGTTCAT
>CALMRR010000424.1 GCA_937871925.1 uncultured Petrotoga sp. | reverse complement strand
TCCTGTGTAAAAGAAAAAGACTCCCAGTTAAATACCTCGCTTCCGTTAACAATCTGACGTTCATAGCTGCCGGTAGGTACTACCAAAGTCAGAATACCGGCAAATATTATCAGTCCTAATAAAATAAAAAAAGATGAAAGAAAAGCTTTTTTCCCGATCTTTATACCAAAATTTTCTTCTGCCATGATTTACCCCCGGTAATATTTATTAAACTTATTTATATTCCATATTTATTAAATAAATAACCAGCCCTTAAAACTTTTATGATAATATCTGTTGAATAAATTATATAACGGAGATGGCAGAAAATGGCAATGTTTTTATCAAAAATATACTTTCCCATAATAGTCTTGATCATAGTCTATGTTTTAATCGCAATAAGACAAATAGGTAAGTTCCGGATACAGCCATGGCAAAGTATGATGCTGGGAGCAATCCTTGTTCTTGTTACTGGACAGATAAAACCAATAAATGCTTTTAAAGCTATCAATTTTGATGTTCTGATCTTTCTTTTCGGTATGTTTATCATAGGTGAAGCTTTTGCACAGAGCGGATATATATACCATCTTTCATACAAAGCCTTTAATAAAGCCAAAACAATAAACCAGCTCCTATGGCTTATAATCATAAGCATGGGCTTGCTCTCCCCATTTTTTATAAACGACACCATGGTCATAGTTTCAACCCCTCTTATAATCTATCTTGCAAAAAAACAGAATATTCCGGCAAAACCTCTTATCCTGGCTATGATGTTTGCAGTAACTACAGGGAGCGTATTCAGTCCTATCGGAAATCCCCAAAACTTGCTCATTGCTATGAACGGACACTTTTCAAACCCTTTTATAGTTTTTTTTAAATACTTATTGATACCAACTCTTATTAATCTCTCTATTATATTTTTCTTTATAAAACTTTATTACAAAAAGAATCTTTCAGAAGTAAAAGAACTCATACACTCTGAAGAAAAACCAACAGACGGGAACTTATACAAAATATCAAAATTTTCTTTTTATCTAACCTTTGTACTAATAGGCTTAAAAATGCTCTCTTTCCTTGTTGGATTTGGAGACAGCTTTAAACTGACGTATATTTCATTAATTGCCTCTTCACCCATACTATTGTTCAGTTCTAAACGATTCAACGTCCTGAAAAAAATAGACTGGTACACGCTTATTTTCTTTTCTTCCATGTTTATACTAATGGAAAGTGTATGGGAAACCGGAATATTTCAAAAAATGGTAAACGGCTACAATCTTTCATCAATACCTGTAATACTTGTCTTAAGCATACTTACAAGCCAACTCATATCAAACGTTCCTTTTGTAAGCCTTTATATGCCTCTCATTCTAGGACTTAATGCTAGTGTTAAAGAGCTTACAGCACTTGCAGCAGGAAGTACAATTGCTGGAAACCTCCTAATTCTTGGAGCAGCAAGCAACATCATAGCAATGCAGTCTGCCGAAAGGAACGGAGAAGTTCTTACTTTTTCTGATTTTGCAAAAATCGGTATTCCTTTAACAGCCATAGATGCTTTTGTATACTGGATTTTCTTCAATATAATGCCATAATGCATCTTTTCATCAAAACAAAAATGATTTTTTTATTTAATGTATTATACATATGTTATTATTAAAACCATTTTTAGCACATCATTATATTTCTATTCTTAAAACTTCCTTAAAGAACCTTCTTATTCCTGTATAGTATTTTGTGTATCATATTTTTGTAGCTCAAACTTGGAGGAGGGGTAAGATGAAAAACAATATATGCGTTCCTATGCTGAACTTAAAGTTGGCCTCACAGTATGAGTTTATTAAGTTTTTCAAACAAGCCAAAAACCCAAAAGAACTTGAGAAGATAGCTAGACTCCGCAGAGGTACCGTAAAAGATAATCTAAACTCAGAAAAAAAGTAAGAGTGGTTTCTTTGAACGAAACCAACGATCCTATACTGACCTTAAATAACTATTCCTTAAAAATAGAGGACAAGTTAATACTGAGCGATATAAATTTGAAAATCTATCCGGGAGAGATCATCCTTTTTTATGGACCTCGCAACTCCGGAAAATCTTCTTTATT
>CALMRR010000423.1 GCA_937871925.1 uncultured Petrotoga sp. | reverse complement strand
CGCAGAAGGAAAAGATTATCTAATAAGAGAAGGCGATTATATATACTTCCATTTCCGGTGAACCAGTGAGAGTTCTAGGTCTTATAGTTGAGTATAATCCATTTCATAACGGTCATCTTTATCATATTAAAAAATCAGTAGAACTTATAAACCCTGATTACACAGTTGCAGTGATGAGCGGCAACTTTGTTCAGAGGGGAGAGCCGGCTATTGTTGACAAGTTTGCACGTACCCAGATGGCTCTTTCTTACGGTGCAGATGTTGTATTTGAACTTCCTTTTGTTTATTGCGTACAGGATGCAGGAGGTTTTGCATGTGGCTCCATAGGAGTATTGCACAGAACAGGAACTGTAACAGACATAGTTTTTGGAAGTGAATCATCTGATATAGGAATTTTAAATGAGATTTCCGGAATACTTAGTTCGCAACCCCAAGAGTACACCATTATCCTAAAAAAATATCTCAAAGAAGGACTTTCATTTCCAAATGCCAGAAAATACGCCATACTTGATTATCTTTCCAGCAAAAGTTACCCTATTGAAAACATACAGCTGTTGGAAAAATCAAACGATATCCTTGGACTTGAATATCTTAATTATCTAAAACAGTACGGTTCCTCAATACAGGCTCACTGTATTGCCAGACAAGGTTCATCATACAACGATGAAACAGTTACCAGTCACCTTGCAAGCGCAACAGCTGTCAGAAATATCATCAAAGAAGAAAATATAGAATTTCTAAAAGAACTTATTCCTGAAAAATCATTTGAAATAATTCTGAACGAATTTAAAAAAGGAAAAGGACCTGTTTTTTTCGATTCTATGCGTGAAATCATACTGAGCAAAATCAGACTTATGAGCAAAAATGACCTGTTGAAGGTATACGGCATAAAAGAAGGATTGGAAGACAGGTTTTATAACTATAGCAGAAGATCTATGGATCTAGAATGCCTTCTTAAAAATTTAAAAACTAAACGCTTTACATATAGCCGCCTAAAAAGAGCACTGGTACATATTTTATTTAACATTTCAGAAAGGGAAATTAAAACCTATAATTCACAAGGACCACAATATTTAAGAGTCTTAGGTTTTAATACAAAGGGCAAGGAACTGCTTGCACATATTAAGAAAAAATCCCGTTACCCTCTTATACCGACAGCTTCACAGTACTATCAGATATATAAATATCTGCTCAAAAATCAAAATGATCCGGACAAAAAATACGACTCTGATCCCATTATCTATATGGATCAAATAAACAGGGATTTTGATGCTTCAAATGTATACAGCCTGCTTTACCCAGAAAAAGAGCATGCTATGTTCGAACCAGACAAAAAAAATCAGATCATTATCATGGAGGAAAACGATGAAAAAACTTCTCATTATTGATTTCGGTTCACAGTACACACAACTTTTGGCCAGAAGAGTGAGAGAAATGGGCGCTTACTCTGAGGTTGTTCAACACGATGAAAAACTTGATTTATCGGAAGTACAGGGAATTATACTTTCCGGAGGACCCAAAAGCATATATGACACTGATGCACCCAAAGTCAATCCTGATATTTATACCTGCGGACTTCCTATTCTTGGTGTATGTTACGGAATGCAGGCAATCGCAAACGATATGGGCGGAGAAGTCAAGCATGGTGATATTTCTGAATATGGGAAAACCAATATACAAGTCCAAGAACGCCAGATTATATTCAATAACATTCCTGACAGCTTCAACTCTTGGATGAGTCACGGAGATACAGTTACCAAAGCACCAGAAGGAGCTGTTGTTACAGCTAAAAGCAGTAACGGTCTTATAGCTGCTTTTGAGATAAAAGAAAAAAAGATATATGCTATTCAGTTCCATCCAGAAGTACGACATACCGAACACGGAACGGAAATACTTGAAAA
>CALMRR010000422.1 GCA_937871925.1 uncultured Petrotoga sp. | reverse complement strand
TTCCTGCGAACTGATGATTGCTTTTTCTATAATAAATATGGTATTTCTTCCGTCCTTGGCTGTAATCTGTGGATCCTTGCCGGTAATGAGAGAGATGTATATGTCTTTATAATACTGTGTATATGAACCTGCGATAGTTTCTATCTTCTCCTCACCTCCGTCGAAGTAACGGATAAGTCCGTAATTCTCGGGTTTGTCTTTTCCCCAGTCTTTGCCGGTGCATGGTGTGAGACCATTGTTAAGAAGGGCCTCCTGTGTGTCGTATCCATACTTTATGAAAGTACCCTTGTCTGCACATAATAAAAAGTGGGGTGTAGGATAATTTACAAGCATGCCGGCTTTAAGAACAACATTCATATGAGGGTAAAACAGTTTTATTTCAAAAAAATCAGGACTTTTGGAATCTTTTCTCTGCATCTGAATGTCAGCATAGATCTTTTGCGGCATTCCGAAAAGATGTAGTGCCTGGTCTATAAGATGCGGTCCTAGATCATATAAGATGCCTGCTCCCTGAATAGAACTTTCCTTCCATCTGTCTCTTACCTGTGGACGGAACCTGTCAAAATGACTTTCAAAATAGGTAATTGTACCTATAGTATTATTTTTTATTATTTTTTCAACTGTAAGGAACGGTCCGTCCCAACGCCTGTTATGATGAACGGAGAGAAGAAGGTGTTTTTTCAGTGCAAGCTCTTCAAGTTCCTGTGCCTGAGAAGAAGTGACGGTAAATGGTTTTTCAACAACAACATTTTTTTCGTTTTCGAGAAACAGCTTGGCTAGTTCATAGTGGGTATGATTAGGAGTTGCAATAACTATTAGGTCTATTTCCGGGGTCATCAGACTGTTTATATTCGAAGTTTTTTCGATGCTGATGTATAGACCATCTGTGTTTTTTATGGACGGGCTGTAAAGTTTTTTTACATCAATCTCTTCAATACAGGATAGAACCGGAAGATGAAATGTTTTAACAGCCATTCCGTATCCGGCTATCGCAACGTTTATTTTTTTCATCATTCCTCCTGCCCTGCAGAGCCATTTTTGAGAAAGGAAGCAATCATTTCTATGTGTCTTTCTATTATCTCGGATGAAGTTATATCTGTCATGTTTTTATAAAGCTTTTCTTTAAGATAAATCTGTTGAAGCAGACCTACGGTCTGTATCCAGAATACAAGTGAGTCTTTTTGTGGCAGAATGCTTTCTTTAATGCTTTTATCCTCTTTTCCCTGTGTAATGTAGGCACACAGTATTTCAAAAAGCTTTCCGCTTTCTTTGTAGCATGCTCTTACAAATGGATTAACCTCCGCATCTTTGGCTCTGTGTGATTCGTATTCAACAATAAACTCGTAGTACTCTCTATGACTGTAAAAAAACTCTATATACATACGTGCCATCTCGTATGTTTTTTCAAAACCGGTTTTAAATTTTTGAGTGTGTTGTACTATCATCGCTTCGAGTTTTTTAAGTCCTCTGAG
>CALMRR010000421.1 GCA_937871925.1 uncultured Petrotoga sp. | reverse complement strand
TTTATGGGAAAAAGCGGAAATATAGGAGCAGCATTTGAAGACAACCAGTACTATGCAGAAAACTCCATTCGTTTTTACGGAAAGTTCCTTGAATATCTTATGAAGCTGGTCTGCCGGGATATCAAACCCAAGGACTTTGAAAAGATAAACAGGGAGATAGAAAGTTTGCACGAAGTGAGAGAAAGCTGTATCTTTCTGACCGGAGGAGATCCTGTTGTAGGAAAGAAAAACAACTTTTTTAATATAATGGATGCATGTGATAACTTAACAGCGCCTCTCTTAATACAAAGCGGCTACATATATCTAAGCCTTATAAGCAAAAAAATAGCTGAAGCGGTAAACATCTTTTTGCCAAGAGATTCTTACTACTATGCTTCAGGCGGAAATACCGACAACAAAGTTCTTATGCAGTATAAAGCATCACTTCTGAACAAAGATATCATAACAACAGACATCAGAGAAGGCACAGCACTTGGGGCGGTTGTAAGTGCCATTACAGGATCAGGCTGCGAAAAAACATTAAAGTGTATATCAGATAAAGTAAAAAAGGAAGTTATAAAACCAGATCCTAAAGTAGCAGTACAGATAAAAAAAGCGGAGGAAAGAATCCTCCGCCGTTATAGTGAAATACTCTCCGGTAACTTTTTCTGATAAAAAGCTCAGAAGAAGTTACTCTTTTTCCTTCATCTTTCTGAACTCTTCGTCTTCGGTCTTGAGCTCCTGCAAAAGATCTTTCACTTTCCATTCAAGACTTGTCTGGGTGGTGCTTGCGAATATTATACGCGGAATGCCTTCTATTGATTTTACAGCTTTCATTATCTTGAGAGTCTGCTCGTTGTTAAGACCATTCATCAGTATAACCGGGTATGTGTTTTTATCTTCCTGCATAGCCGCCTCCGAATCACTTTATAAGTTTTTCTTTTGTACAGTAAACAATTCCTATAGCGCCCGGACCCACATGGGTTCCTATAACAGGACCTATATCCGCTATTTTTATATCCTTTCCTGTTTTTTCTTTTATAATGTCTGCAAGTTCCAAAGCATCTTTTTCACAGTTAATATGATGGATTATAGCTTCGGAAAATCCAAACTTTTCAATATCCTTTGAAAATACATTGATCATCTTTTCAATAGCCCTGGAACGTGTACGCACTTTATCAATGACATCGGTTGTGCCGTTGTTTACAGTGAGTATGGGCTTTATCTGAAGTACGGAACCGAGTAAAGCCGCGGCTGAACCGATTCTGCCTCCCATTTTAAGGTATTTGAAGGTATCTGGTATAAACAGAAAACGGCTTGACTGTATATTGTGTCTTACCTCCTGAACGACCTGCTCAAACGGCAAACCTGCCTTGGCTGCTCTTGCTGCCGCAAGAGCGGCAAACCCAAGCTGCATACTGTTTGATTCTGAATCAATTATCTCTATTCTTGCTTGGGGATACTTTTCAAGCATCATCTTCTTTACAAGAATAGCCGTCGAATACGTTCCGCTCATCTTAGCAGATATAAATACGCCTATAAGAGAATCACCGTTTTGTATGGCCGGCTCAAAAAGAGAACAAAAGCTTTCTACAGAAGGTTGCGAAGATTTTGGAATTTCATTCTTTTCATCCAGCTTTTTATAAAAGAAATCGTTGCTGATCTGATTTTCAAAATAACTTTCCTCCCCGAATGATACACTCAGGGATATTTCCTGTATTCCATACTCCTGCTTGAGTTCCTTTGGTATATATGAAGTACTGTCAGTAATAACTTTTATCATATGCATTATCTCCCTATGTAGATATATAAAACATTATATCATTTTAACGTAAAAAAAATGTGACTGTGCAA
>CALMRR010000420.1 GCA_937871925.1 uncultured Petrotoga sp. | reverse complement strand
TTGTATGTAAGGCAGGTTATTCCAACCATACGACATACGGTCTTGAGATAGAAAAAAATAAAGTGAACCTATTTCGGGTACTTCTTCACAGGAACGAGCCATTGATGATTAAATGATACTTATTCCCAGTGAACTATAAAATCAATACTGAAATTAAAGGCGGACAACTACTGTCCGCCTTTTCACTACTCTTTTATCCAATCATAAACCTCTTTTTTTGTTATGGTTGCAAGTGCTATGTAGTAGAGAGTTACCATAAAAGTAGAGTCGACAAATCAGGACGAAGTATAATATAATTATCTTGTCTTTCAAAAGCAATATTTTTTGTTCTTGGTCAAAATCTTAGTATAAGCCATCAAATCATAGAGATACTTATGTTTTTTTGCTTTAACGTCAGTTATTCAAAGTTAAGAGTACCTGATTGAAGTTGTTCAAGGTCACAAAAAAGTGATACAATTTTAATGTAATCGATTACAAGGGGTGAAAAATGAACATCAAGGAAATAGCAAAACTTGCCGGCGTATCTGTTGCTACGGTATCACGCGTTATAAATGATTCCAATGATGTCACGGAAGAAACCAAGGAAAAGGTCAGAAAAGTAATTTCCGAACATAACTATGAACCGGACTTTATTGCTAAATCACTCAGAGGAGGAAAAACAGACATATTTGGTGTAATCTTCCTTAAATCGGATTCTGATCTCAACGATTCGTATTCTACGGCTTTTTTGATGGGTGTTTTGAATTATATGCTTCATCACGGTAAAAGAACAATAGTTGAAGCAAGTTATAAGGAGGACAAGCTTAAGGCTTATAAAAAGCTTATTTCCAGCTCTCTTGTCGATGGCTTTATTCTCCTTGATCTTGAAGATGATGATGAAAGGGTAAAGTATCTTAAATCTATAAATATTCCTTTTGTTGTTGTCGGTCAAAACTCTAAAAACGATTTCATTTTTATAGATACTGATAATACAAACGGCGGTTACCTGGGAATTAAAAGTTTATACAGCATCGGATGCAGAAATATTTTATATATAAGCGGTACTAAAGGTCCATGTGTCTCGTCTCAAAGACTTGATGGAGTTAAAAAAGCTTGCGGTGAACTCGGTATTTCCGCAGATATTCAGTACGGAGATTTTGAAAAGGAATCTGGCTATAGGATCGCTAAGGCTACTCAGCTGATAGGATATGACGGTATATTCTGTGCATCTGATTTTATGGCCTACGGAGTAATGGAGTTTATGAAAGAGAAAAAGATTTCTTTACCCATAATTGGTTTTGATGATCTGAGCGAATCAAAGATCCTTGGACTTACATCAATACGCCAGGACATAAGAAATGTAGGCTATCTCTGTGCAAGCAAACTCAACGATATTATCTTGGGTAAGGAAGTTTCATCTCAGATACTACCGGTGGAATGTATAGAAAGAAGTTCTACAAAAAATTTCAGAAAATCGCAAAAGTGATTCATATTTATTAGGAGGGGTTATATATGAGAAGGGTAATTCTGGTACTAGGCATTATTTTTATCGTTTCTTTGGCTTTCAGTTCTCCTGTAAAACTTACACTGTCAGGATGGCCGGGAAATCCTGATGAAGAAGCGGCAATAACAGCCGGAGTTGAAGCTTTTAATGCAAAGCACAGCGATATTCAGCTTATATGGGAACCTATACCCGGAGATTATTTCAGTACTTTAAAAACAAGGTTATCCGGCGGAACAGGTCCTGATATATTTTACGTGGATGTATTCGTTTTTGAAGAACTGGCTACAAGCAACTCAATGCTCTCTCTTGATACATACATAAAAAAAAGATGGATTCAAACTTTCAGATTACTATAATTCATTGGTAGAGGCCTTTCAGTATAAGAATAGAACCTACGGAATAGCAAAAGATTTTTCAACACTTGCACTTTATTTCAATAAATCTATATTTGACAAATGTGGAGTTGCTTATCCTACCAATGATGAGACATGGGACAGTTTACTTATAAAACTTCAGGAATTAAAGAAAAAAGGTGTGGAGTATCCTATAATTGTAAATCCGGAACTTACACGTATGATACCTTTTATCAACTCTTTCGGCGGAAGTGTTGTTGACAGCAATATGAAAGTCTCACTCTCTCAGCCTAACTCAAAAAAAGGTTTTCAATTTTACATTGATCTTGTAACCAAATATAAAGTCGGATATGAAGCTTCAGCAGCAGGAGCAGGATGGGAAGGAGAAGCTTTTGGTAAAGAAAACGCAGCTGTTATGATGTCAGGTCCATGGTGTCTTGGATTTCTTAAGGGCTCATACCCAAATGTCTATAATAAAATGGGTATCGTAGAAATGCCAAAAAATGTAAAAAGATCCACTATGGTCTATACTGTATGCTGGGCAATAAACAGACAGTCATCAAATAAAGATGCGGCATGGGAGGCAATGAAATTTTTGGTTACAGAAGGGCAGCAGATATTTGTCGAAAAGGCCGGAGTCCTCGGCTCAAATAAAAATGTAGCAGCTAAGGATACAGACCCAATAAAGCAGGTTTTTTACAAGGGGGCAGATTACGCAACTCCTTGGAAGATACCGACTCCTACAGGTTTGTTCTCCAAAGCAAACGATCAGATAAATTCGAGAATAAAGGATTTATTCTATAATAAGATAACTTTGGATGAGGCTTTGAAACAGATAAACGAAAATTATGATTCCTGGATAAAGTAGACAAATTAACAAAATGGTGGAGTACTCCACCATTTTGTTTTAAAAATGTTTTTGAGGTGATCATCCAATGAAAAAAAGAGTTGTTCAGGAAGCTATGGTAGGCTATCTTTTTGCCGCTCCTATTATAATCTCCATATGTATATTTACACTTTATCCTATAATTTCGGCATTTATATACAGTTTTACCGATTTTAACCCGCTTGAAATTAAAAAATTTGATATAAAGTTCAATCCGCAGGATGCTATAGAAATAAACACGGGCTTTCTTCCTTCGGAACTTAGAGAAAAAGAAGTTGTCATTGACTTTGACCTTATGACTTTTATAGAGCTTGACGTCGGATTGAAGCTTGATGCTGAGAAATCTAACCTGGTACAAAAGTATTTTGACAGTTCTAAGCTTTTAAAAGATTTTTCTGAAGGAAAACTTGATAAAGAGATTGCTATAAAAGACTTCATGGGCACATATATGACCATGCATGGTGATCAGTTCCGTAAGTACAGACCAAAGTTTCTTTGGTTCGATAACTTTATGGAGCTTTTAAAAGATCAGTACTTTTGGATATCTCTTGGAAATGCCTTTTTCTTCTCCTTAATTGTAGTGCCTATACAAACATTGCTAGCTGTAATTCTTGCTGTGGCGGCAAACTCAAAAATAAAGGGAGTAAAGTTCTATAAAGCAGTATTTTTTATTCCATCAATAACTTCGTCTGCTGCAATATCAATGATATTCTGGATGATATATTCCAAACCGGGAGTTATCAACAGGCTGTTTGGCACCTCTATTGACTGGCTTAATGAACCTAATACAGCCCTGCCTGCCATAATGCTCATGAATATATGGACTACTGCCGGATATTTTATGGTTACATTCTTGGCAGGACTTCAGGATATTCCGGATTCAATCTATGAAGCCGCAGAAATAGATGGTGCATCAGGATTGACAACCTTTTGGAAAATAACCATGCCTCTTCTGCGTCCGCAGATACTTTTCGTAGCCATAACAGGCACCATTGGATGTATGCAGGTTTTTGACCAGATATACTTCCTTATAAAGAATATCAGGAATATAACTATTTCATTTTTTATCTACAAAAACGCCTTTGAATACGGAAAGATGGGTTATGCAAGCGCTGTTGCCCTCGTTCTTTTTCTGATAATACTTGCTATAACGGCGGTACAGAGAAAGTATATCAAAGATGAGTACTAGGAGCTGATAGTATGAAGGTCAAAAAATCAAGAATAATCGCATACACTGTTTTGATAGCATATGTCATAATTTCACTTTTTCCTTTTTTCTGGGCACTTATGGTATCAATAACTCCTCTTAACTACTACGATACTATCACTAATGAACAAAAAGGCATAGATATAATGCAATGGCCTCCAAAAATTAACTTTTTTAAAGGTGAAGTTTTTGGAGCACCTATGACTTTTGAAAATTATATAAAGATTTTTCAGGTTGCGCCACTCTTTGCAAGATGGATAATAAATACCTTCATATATGCCGGGTTGATAACTCTGGGACATGTGCTTATAGATACCTTGGGCGGATATGCCTTTGCCAGACTTAAATTTCCTTTTAAAGATCTTTGGTTCATGCTTTTCCTGGCAACTATGATGGTTCCGGGTCAGATAATAATGATACCTCAGTATACCATGATGGTAAACTACGGACTTATAAACACATATGCCGGACTATTTCTGCCCAAACTTACCGGGGTATTCGGTCTGTTTCTTCTGCGGCAGTTCTTTCTTAACTTTCCAAAGGAGCTTGAAGAAGCAGCCAGAATAGATGGAGCAGGAATCATAAAAACTTACTTTAAAGTCGTTCTTCCAAATGCTAAGCCTGCTGTTTCGGCGCTTGCTATCTATTCTTTTTTGGGTGCATGGAATGAACTGATGTGGCCGCTGCTTGTAACTTCAAAAAAAGAAATGTATACTCTGGCAATGGGTTTAAATTTCTTTAAAACCTCCTACTATACTTTCTGGCAGTACCTTATGGCAGCATCTATAATAATGACAGTACCCATGATAATAATCTTCCTTTCTTTCCAGAAAGAGTTTGTTGAAACAGGAAGATCGGCAGCTGTAAAAGGATAGCTATGTTATTTTCTGTTTATTTCGTTATTTACTTATTAATTCTAACTTCGCACTCAATACCGCTTTTTAATAGTATTACTTCCGAATAAACCTTTACCTGCATATCTCTTTCTGAAGTTATTACCACTTTTTTGTGATCATAAAAAACTTTTATTCTTGAATTTTTATAGACCACACTGAACTCTATGCTCTGAAGATCCGGTGCAAGCCACGGGGAAAAACAAGCCCTATCCTGAGAATCAATACTAAATCCACCAAATCCGTAGACTGCCGTCTGCCATGCTCCGGCGCTTGAAGCAGCATGAAGTCCAAGCAGACTGTTTCCCTGATTATCTTTTATATCTGTATTTATACATTTCATGAAGTATGAGAAGGCATTATGAGTATCTCCCACTTTCATACCCATTATGGAGTACATGCTTGGACTTAATGACGACTTATGCATAGTCCTTTTTTCATAGTACTCATAGTTGGCTTTAAGTTCCTGTTCGGAAAATTCCTGCGGCATCATGAGCATAAGCATTATTACATCAGGCTGCTTTATAAGTTTTGTAGAGTTAAGCTCTGAAAGATTCAACCCCTTAGGCCACTGTGGCATTCCATTTTCATCAACTGAGGTTATCTCATACTCCTTAAGGTCAAAATAACCTTCAAACTGCTCTATTATATCAGTTTCCTTCTGCTTATTTATAAGTATTTTATCAGATATATTCTTCCATATAGCATAATCTTTTTCTGTCAGACAGAGATAATTTTCGATTCGGTTAAGCTCCACAGGATATTCATTCTTCATCTTCTCTCTTAACTCAAGAGCCTTTGAAAAAGTCCATTTGACCAGATAGTTTGTATAAAAGTTATTGTCCACATGCTCGTGAAATTCATCAGGGCCGATCACAGAGTTTATCTCCCAGATATCCTTATTCTTATTATATACAGCTCTTCCTGTCCAGAACCGGCAGACTTCAAATATTATTTCAGAACCGTATTTAAACATAAAATCTTTATCTTCGGTAGCCCTGTAATACTCAAAAATACTGAAAACTATGTCACTGCTTATATGGACTTCAATCTCACCGGTCCATATCCGTACAGGCTTATTGTTATAATCGTATCCCCACTTGGGAGTTGTTTCTAATCCGTCATCAGCAGACTCCCAAGCATACTGAGCGCCTGAAAAACCATTCATAAAAGCATTCCGTCTGGCACCGTCCAGTGTATTATATCTGTACATCAAAAGAGCTTTAGCTACCTGCGGCTGTGTGTATATAAAAAACGGAAGCATAAATATTTCTGTATCCCAAAAAACATGTCCTTTGTATCCCTCTCCATGGAGTCCTTTTGCTCCTATGCTTACGGTCGGATCTTTATCATATGCGCACGAAGAAAGATGGAAGATATTAAATCTAAGTGCCTTCTGAGCCTCTTCATTTCCCTGTATTTTTATATCAGAGCTATTCCAAAAACCTTGCCATATCTCTGAATGTTTTTCAAGTTCGGCTTCATACCCGTCAGCTATAAAAGCTTCTATTTCCCTTTTACAATCCGTTGAGGCACTGCTGCTTTCTCTCGAAGAGTACACAGCTCCGAATTTATATATAACAATGGTTTCTCCTTTTGCCGCAATGACATCTCCTGCTTGCTGAACCCTGCACTGAAGATCGTTGAACTTTAGACGTGAGAATTTTTTTTCTTTCAGAATAATACAGGATGCTTGGGCTATCTCAATTTTTTTATCGTTTGTTATAGCCACCATCATTACTCCCGGTTTCAGATCCTGAACAGAATAGACCTTATAATGACCAGATAATTCTTTGGGATTATGACCTGAATTTACCGTTCCTCCATCTATAATGCTCTCAAAAACAAAAAACGCTTCTGAATCCAAAGCTGTTACACTGTACCTGCAAGCCCACCTGTGAAAGTTTTTTCTGCTGACAAACCGTTCGCTCTCAATTTGTACACGTAGACCTTTCTGAACTTCCACAATAAAAGCCGCTTTGAGAATACCATTTCTCATATCTAAACTTCTTTGATAATCGATTACATTATTTATATCGAGATCTATCTTCTGTCCATTGACATAAATGTTCATCAAAAGAGGATTTGGAAGGTTAACAAGTTCTGTCACCTGTGCAGTGCTTCTATCAAAAATACCGGCTATGTAATTGCCTGGATTATTGTAAAAAGAAAATTCATTATACCCTCTCATTCCCATGTAACCGTTTGCTAAGTTAAATAATGTACCGTTTTTATAGTTATCTTCCTTAATGTAATCCTTAACAGAAAACTCCCATAGATCCTTCATCAAAAATTCCTCCCTGTTATGCCGTATTTATTGTCGTATCTATATAACTATTATAAATATTGATTGTTATAATAACAACAATTTTTTGTTATGAAAAACTTACATAAATTTGATACTCTTATAATGAAATCGTTTACAGGAGGGACAACGTAATGTCTTTTATTAAGCATTGTATCTTTGATCTTGATGGAGTAATTGTAGATACAGCTAAGTTTCATTACTTGGCATGGAAACGCCTTGCAAAAGAACTCGGCTTTGAACTAACGCCTACACAGAACGAACGGCTTAAAGGTGTAAGCAGAGTACAATCCCTTGAAATCCTATTAAGTATTGGAAATATAAAAGCTTCTGATGCGGAAAAAAGTAGAATGGCAGATCAAAAAAATGAATGGTACGTTCAATATATTTCATCTATGACTACAAAAGATATTCTCCCCGGTGCAAAAGAATTTATACTCAAAGTACGTGAAAACGGAATTAAGACTTCTCTTGGGAGTGTAAGCAAAAATGCGGCGTTAATTCTAGAAAAAATAGCAATAACTCATCTTTTTGACTGTATTGTCGATGGAACCAGGATAACAAAAGCCAAGCCAGATCCGCAGGTTTTCCTTATATCTTGTGAAGAGCTTGCTGTGACTCCCTCTGAAAGTGTAGTATTTGAAGATTCCATTGCCGGCATACAAGCAGCACTTGCAGGAGGAATGCATAGCATTGGAATAGGAAATGCAAAAATACTTTCTATGGCTGAAAGAATAATACCCGATTTTACACATGCAGATATGAGCATACTTGTTTATTAAGTCTGAACATCCCCAAGGTTTATTTGATAAAATCTATCATTACTCTCAGAATTTAACGTATACAAATTTTCAGAAGGCTTTCAAAAATTTTTTATAGGTATGCATCACTGAGCACAAAAAGTCAAGAAACAAAAAAATAATTCTTCTATAATAGAGTACGAAAGGAAGGTGAAAAATGGATTGGATCAGTGGTATCCAAAGGGCAATTGATTATGTGGAATCACATATCATGCAGTCCATTGATTATGAAGAAGTGGCAAAACAGGCTTATTCTTCAAATTTTCATTTTCAAAGAATATTTAGTATTATGTGTGGTTTTACACTCGGAGAATATATTCGGATGAGGAGGCTTTCTATGGCAGGTAATGAACTCGCTTCTTCCAGCCTGCGGGTAATTGATGTAGCGTTAAAGTACGGATACGATACCCCCGAAAGCTTCAGCCGGGCTTTTGTACGATTCCACGGTGTTCTGCCTTCACAAGTAAAGCATGGTGCAGTTGCTCTTAAATCTTTTTCGCCACTGCGTGTAAAACTAGTTTTGGAAGGAGGAAAAATGCTTAATTATAGGATAGAGACACATAATGCGCTGCAGATAATATGCAAGAAATTGTATGTTTCCAGCAAAGATGAAATGACTCAGGAGTATATCTCTCCTTTTTGGAAAAAATGTATTGAAGATGGAACTATTCAAGCACTTTGTAAGTATATACCAAAGGAAAATATTTTCAAAGACTGTATAGTTGGAGCGAGTTTCGGTATGGATGCATCTGATCCGAAATTTCCTTACGCAATCGGTGCCTGTTATAATGGCGCTCAGATTACTGACGAAGGTCTGACAGTGGAGGAAATTCCTGCTCATACTTATGCTGTATTTCCATTTTCGGGAAAGATGCCTGAAGATTTTATTAAGCTTTATCAGCAGATTTGCAGTGAGTTTTTTGCAACAGGAGAGTATCAGCCTTGCGGAGGAACTGATTTCGAAGCCTATCCATCGGCCGATGTAAGTGATCCTAACTATAGTTGTGAAATATGGGTCGCGGTGGAAAAGAGATAACGCAACCGTACTATTTTCCATTTTCACAAATCATTTCAGGAGGAAGATATATGTATAACGATACCATTAAAGAGCTTGAAAGGATTATAAACATTAAGTACACTAATATTTCCGGAATTATTGTCCAAAAAAACAGTATAAACCTCTATGAAAAATACTTTAATGGATATACAGCAGACAATGTGGTTCATATCTATTCAGTAACCAAGAGTATCTTTTCTGCATTAATCGGCATCGCTGTTGATAAAGGCTTTATTAAAAGCGTAGATCAGAAGGTGCTGGATTTTTTTCCTGATTATTCTATTTTAGATGGAGAAAAAACAATACAGACCGTAACTATCAAGAACCTGCTTACTATGACAGCTCCTTATAAGTACGAGTCAGAGCCTTATGAAGAGTTTTTTGCAAGTGCTAACTGGATGAAAACTGCACTTGATCTGTTGGGTGGTGAAAAAAATGCTGGAACTTTCATGTACTCACCAATCATAGGAGCACATATTCTGTCCGGTGTTTTGGTAAATGCTACGGGGCAATCAGTACTTGATTTTGCTATGAAAAATCTGTTTCTGCCAATGCAAATAAATGTATCTCGCAACATAGAGCTACGTAGCAAAGAGGAACACATTGCCGTCATGAACAATAAAAATACTACTGGATGGGCTGTTGATCCTCAAGGGATAAATACGGCAAGCTGGGGGCTTTTTTTAACCCCACGGGATATGATGAAAGTAGGTCAGTTATACTTAAACAATGGCATATGGAATGGAAAACAGCTTATTTCATCACGCTGGATCGAGGAAAGCACAACTCAAAAGAGCCGGTGGAATGAGCTTTCTTATGGCTACCTGTGGTGGATCATTGACAGTACAGAAGGTACTTTTGCCGCTTTGGGACAAGGTGGAAATGTAATTTATGTCAATCGCAACAAAAAAATTGTGGTCTGTATTGCTTCACTTTTAACTCAAAACGAACCTGATATGATAGACTTTATTAAAACCCAAATCGAACCGCTTGTTTGAAGATATTGTATTGTTTAGAGCAGTGTAAGCCTTATTTTCTGTGCGTATGAAAAGCTAGATTCTTCAACTTTTCTCGTACGCTTAACAGTTTTATGGCTTAATCCTGCTCTTTTTTTGACAATCGTACTATCTGTATGAGCTTTTTTTCAAAGTCGGGGTCGTACTCCACCTCTATGACTTTATTGTTCTTAAGGCTTATTACATAACCTTTTTCTGCTTTGGCAAAGTCGTTCAGAAGATAAAGATAAAAGCGGATCTGAAATTTGTAATCTTCAATTTTACTTTTTTCTGCAAGTTCAGAGTATTTATAATCTATAATGTAAATTTTTTTTTCGCCATTTTTCTCCGTCATAACCGCTTTATCGACCACGCCGAAGAACATATACTCTCTGGGATTGTTGTCCGATAAATCTATAACTTGGTGTTTTACTATTCTCCACTCATTTTTTACCATAATAACGTCTTCTGAAAAGGCATGACGTATAATCGGTATTTTGTCAAATCCTTGTGCAAAAACTCCCTGTTTTACAAGACTTTCCAGTGTGCCTATGGAACGCACCGACTGAAGAAGCTTATGCAGCCTTGTTCCTTTCTCTAGGTTTTCATTCAGTCCAAAAACACTGTCATACTGATAGCTTCTTGTTTGTTTATCGCTTTCTTCGTCTGCATCAGCTTCACTTTTTTTTATTTCATTTATAAGATATGTTGGAGCTATATACTGTTTATAGCTCATGGCGCTGAGGTCTGAAAGGTTTAGGCTGTTTACCGGAGCAAATTCCTTTTGGTTTTCTTTGACCGCATAGGAAGCTTCTTGGTAATCAAAAGAACTTCCGTCAAAATTTATCATGTCAGCGTACCTACTGTCGATCGAACTGAAAAAGCCGCTGTATTTATTATCCATAACGTCTTTTTCATTTTTTACCACAATAGGTATAAGCATTTCTCTTGGTCTGGTCACTGCTACATACATTCTTCTTTTTACCTCGGTACTGTCAAGAAAATCATTTCTTATAAACTGTTTTATGTGGTCATCATTGCTGTTGTACCTTGCCTTTCCCTTGTCTGGTTTTATCTTTATGTTTTCATCATAAAAACGGCTTTTTAGAAGGAAATAGCGTTTTCCGTTGTCCAGCATAACTGAAAAATCAAGGTACTCTTGTTTGTTTGGGTTAATTTTTTCTGCATCTTCTCCCAACCCGGCGAGAATGGTTATGGGAAACTCAAGCCCTTTGGCTTTGTGTATGGTAATCACTTTGACACTTTCGGATTTTTCGTCCTCTACAGATGCCTGAGCTTCGTCTGTGTCGGTTATTTTTTTTAGAAGCTTAACAAGCTCTGCATAGGTCTGTGCCATTGATTCATATTTTTCCAGTTCTGAAAGCAATTTTTTTACATTTGAAATGGCATACCTCGGATCTTTCTGTGCTCCCGAAACCTTTGCCATATAGTCAAGTTCTGCTATCATACCTTTTAGCAGTGCAGCAGGACTTATAAAGTACTTAAGATCCTTGTATTTTTTGAGGACTTCAAAGGCTTTTTTCTGTTCATCACAGAAAGTATCCTTATTGTTTGAAAATGCCGTAAAAAGCGAATCGTTCCTGTTTTTATGTTTTAATAGCCTATAAAGTTCATCTATCTGCATTGCTGCACAAAAGGACATCATGTACTTTGCAAACTCAAAGTCATTGTGAGGATTTTGAACCGCTGAGATGGCAGAAAATACGGTTTGTATTTCCGGTCTGTCATAAAAAGATTTTCCGCTTACTATATAGAAAGGTATTTTTTTATTTGTAAACTCCTGTCTTATAAGTTCTTCATATCCTGAAAGCTGTGTCATGAGAAGGGTTATGTCACTGAGTCTTACAGGCCTTATCTTTGAAAGAATCTTTCCTGTGTTCTCGTCCCTTTCACGGAATGACAGCTCTTGTCCAAGAAGT
>CALMRR010000419.1 GCA_937871925.1 uncultured Petrotoga sp. | reverse complement strand
CAACTCCGAATGCTTTTGAAAAGGTTCGAAGAATAATAAGGTTTCTATACTTTTTTGTAAGATATAAGCAGTTTTGGGTTGAAAATTCAAAGTATGCTTCATCAAGTATTACATTTACGCCTGTATCCAGAATAGCGGTTATGGTCTTTATATCCTGAATATTTCCGGTTGGATTGTTTGGTGAGCATATAAAGACAGCTTTGGTTTTTTTGTTTATCAGTTTAAATATTTCCGGTGATATCATCCAGTTACTGTCAAGCTCTGACTCTATGATCTTTACTTTGTTAAGGCGGCAGTAAAAGTAATACATTTCAAATGTAGGGGGAGTGATTATAACTTCTTCCCCTTCAAGAACCCTTAGCAGATTACCAATAAGCTCATCACTGCCATTTCCTACAGCGATATTCTCAAAGGGAACGTTTATAAAATTTCCTATTGTTTTTCTTATACCTTCAGAAAATGGATCCGGGTATCTGTTGAAGTTGATTTTTTTCAGTTCGTTGAAGAACTCCTCTTTGATATCGGCCGGAAGATCAAATGGGCTTTCATTCCGGTCAAGTCTTATAATATCGTTCATTTTCTCCTCCTTTTCAATTCTGCCATGATGCTTTTTAATTCGATCCCTTCGTACCTCATAAGCACCAGAAGATGATAAATCATATCGGCTATCTCGTATTCAAGACGTTCCTTTGTTGAACTTACAAGGACTTCTACGGCCTCTTCCCCAAACTTTTTATAGATCTCCTCTTTTCCTTTTTTAAATAAGGAGCATGTATAAGAGTCCTGACTGTAAGTATTTTTTCTTTCCAAAATAATTTCTTCAAGCTCTTTAAGGACTTTAAGAGAGTAATCAGGTACAGAGTTGACTTCAGGTAGAGTGTATAGGCTTTTGAAACAGCTTTTTGTGCCTGTGTGGCAAGCTGGGCCTTTTTGTCTGACCGTTATAAGCAGGGAGTCATTATCACAGTCTGCAGCGATATTTTTTATATATTGAAAGTTTCCGCTGACTTCCCCTTTCAGACGTATTCTTTTTTCTCTGTTGCTGTAATAATGCATTAATCCTGTTTCTAAAGAAAGAGTAAGAGCCTTTGGATCGACCCATCCCAAGGTTAATACTTCTTTTTCTTCATTTTGGATAATTACAGGGATTATCCCGTTAAATTTTTTCCAGTCCAGAGCTTCTTCAGATATTCTATAATCTGACATTTATCTTCTCCTCCTTAAGAAATAATTTGAGAGTATTTGGTGTAAATGTATTGCTGTGAAATACTCCTGCTCCCAGGGCAGCATCCGCACCGTTTTCAAAAGCTTTTTTAAAGTCGTTCATGCTACCTGCTCCTCCCGATATTATTATAGGAATAGAGATCTTATCAGTAAGTTTGCCGAGCATGTCAAGGTCAAAACCTTTTCTAGTACCGTCTCTGTCAATCGAGGTTATCATAAGCTCTCCTGCTCCGAGCTCCTGTGCTTTGAGACACCATTCT
>CALMRR010000418.1 GCA_937871925.1 uncultured Petrotoga sp. | reverse complement strand
ATTTTATCTTCAATGCTTCCCGGAAGATATCCTATATCTTTACCCATAGGTATTACCGGCTTTGAAACCAGCATCTTTTTATAAAACTTTGATTCAAGTATCATTTTCAAACCAGCGGCAACGGAAAGAAGAGTTTTCCCAGTTCCGGCTATTCCCACAAGGCTCACCAAAGGAATAGAAGGATCCAAAAGTGCATCAAAAGCGAATATCTGCTCATAATTTTTAGGCCTTATCCCGAATACTTCCGAGATGTAACTTGTATTCACCGGCGAAAACACATTCTTATGACCGTTATACCTATATGGCCGCTCATTAAGCCATAAATAGAGATTAGGAAAAACACTTTCGTCAAGTTCAAGAAGATCTGGAGGAATATCCTCGTACTCATCTGTTTTAAAAGGTTTTCCAGTATGAAACGCATATCCTCTGTAAAGTTTATCAATTTCAACCTTGTCACTTAAATAATCCTGTGCAACTATTCCTATTGAATCGGCTTTTATCCGGAGATTCAGATCTTTGGTTACCAATATCGTGGAAATATTTGTATCCATTTTTTTTATATACATGGCATAGTACAGTATAGAATCATCCGGTGATGTTCCCAGATATCTTGGAATATCTATGCTTTTCTGAGGTTCTACAGCCATAACCCTTAAAAATCCGCCATTTTCAAGCTTTATTCCGTCCTTAAGATTACCTTCGCCTCTCAACCCATCAAGTATCCTATTTATACTTCTTGCAGATTCACTTACCTTGTCTCTTCTGGTTTTAAGCTTGTCTATTTCCTCAATGACAGGAAAAGGAATAAATATATTGTTATCCTGAAATTTGAAAATAGCTCTGGGATCATGAATCAAAACATTGGTATCAATAACGTAGTTTTTTATCATATCATCCCTCCCATCTTTTTAGAAAATCACCCAAATTACGGACAGAGTACTTTTTAACAAGCTTAAGGAACAGTCTGGCTGTAGCCATGGCATCATCACAGGCTCTATGAAAGCTGTTTATCCCAAGATTAAGCTTTTTGCTCAGATAACCCAAATTATAAGGTCCTTCATCCAAAAAATACATCGACATTTTAAGCGTATCTGCATAATAATTACCTATTGGCAAAAGTCCCGCTTCCTTAGTTGCCACATCCATAAATCTAAGATCCATAGCGGCATTATGAGAGATTATGATCGAATCCGAAAGATAATTTTTAAAATCCCTTATAACTTCACTCAGCAAGGGTGCGTCTGCAATATGAATATTATTAAGCTTATGATAATGTGAAACCTCTTTAGGTATCGTTACCTCGGGATTTACCAAAGAGTAAAAAGAATAGTCCGTTCTTATCTGACCTTTATATATAGGGAAGGCTGCTATCTCTATAATCCTGTCACCCAGATCTGGTCTGAGTCCTGTTGTTTCAAAGTCAATTGCAACATAAACCGTATTTTCAAAATCAACCATCGGCCTACCTCCAAGGAAATTATAACATATTAAGTTTAATTTTTAAATATCCAACAGTTTTTCCGAAAATACAGTCATAATTGTAATTTACAAAATGAAATCATATCTCTTTTTTGTGTTAACTTTCACATATTTGGAGATAATTGCTATCTATAGTCATTATAACAACTGAAAATAAAGCTTTTTATTGTGAAAAAACTGAAAAAAAAATTTTAGAAATTACGAAAATTTAATATTAGAATACATTTCCGGCTAACTCAGATAAATATTAATTAATTTAGCTAATTATTTGATGTCTATCTTTAATATTCGCTAATTGCTGTCTATAACCGTACTTTTTAGACTTTGATATTAAAATATGAAAATAGTATCATTTATATGAAAAAAATTTCATATGCGGTGGAGGTATTTTAATGAACTTTTCAAAAAGAGCTTTACAGATGCAGGCTTCTCCTATAAGGAAGCTTATTCCATTTTCAGATGAGGCAAAAAGTAAAGGTAAAAAAGTGTACCATCTTAACATTGGACAGCCCGACCTTCCAACTCCACAGCAGTTCTATGATGCTGTCAAAAAATTTACCCCCAAAGTTCTAGCCTACTCACATTCTGCAGGACTTATGGAGTTAAGACAGGCTTTCTCTCAATACTATAAAAAATGGAATATGGACTTTTCTGCTGAAGAAATAATTGTCACAAATGGGGGAAGTGAAGCCATTGTTTTTGCATTGTCAGTAGTTGCCGATCCCGGCGATGAAATTCTTACAATTGAACCTTTTTATGCCAATTACCGAGGTTTTTGCGAAATGCTGAATATCAAAATTACAGCCGCCAGATCAAAGGCCGAAGACGGATATGCTCTTCCTTCAAAGCATGAAATAGAAAGCAAGATAACTTCCAAGACAAGAGCCATACTCTTTTCTAATCCATCTAATCCTACCGGCGCCGTTTACACGAGGGCCGAAGTTCAGACTCTTGTAGAAATAGCAAAAGAACACGATTTATATCTTATATCCGATGAAGTTTATAAAGAGTTCACTTTTGACGGACTTAACCATGTATCTGCCATGGAGTTTGGAGAGTATGACAGGACAATAATCGTAGACAGCATATCAAAACGTTTTAGTGCGTGCGGTGCACGAATAGGTGTTTTGGCAACAAAGAACAAAGAAGTGTTTGCACAATCGATGAAGTTTGCACAGTCAAGACTCTGTGCTCCTGTACTTGAACAGTATGGAACAATAGGAGTCCTTAACGACCTTGGAGGTTCATACCTGGAAGAAATGCGACAAGAGTACCAGAGAAGGAGAGATGCTGTTTTCTGCGAACTTCAAAAGATTGAAGGCGCTAAAATGAAAATGCCTAAAGGCTCTTTCTATGTTTCAGTAGAGCTTCCTGTAGACGATAGTGAAAAATTCATAAAATGGATGCTTTCAGATTTTTCTGTAGAAAATGAAACAGTTATGGTTGCTCCGCTAAGCGGTTTTTATACAAACGATGAATTCGGGAAAAAAGAAATACGTATAGCCTATGTCCTGGAACCAGATAAATTAAAAAAAGCTTGCTATATACTAGGCGAAGGTGTTAAGCAGTACAGAAAAACTTTCATGCAATAATTGGTATTTCCATCCTCTAAGAAAAAACTCCGGGTCAAGTTATCTTCTACCCGGAGTTTTTATTTTTTTTATAAGTTCAATTAATGCTAAAATAATGAAAGATGCAGCAAAACCGTTAATGGTTCTTAAAACCCCCAGATAAACCGGAGAATGCACATGCAGAAAAGTATCTAAAATTGAAATCACAAGAACTGCACGCATCATTCGCCATAGTATCTCCATACCTTCAAATGGTTTGGTATAAAAAAATATATATGACAACAGCTCTTTGCTCCTTGGCCTTGCTATAAGTATTTTTTCTAGCATATCCCTTGCTTTTCTTTCAAAATTACTTACAAAGGCCCAGTTGCCGCTTCTCATAATATAAAAGACAATCCCGGCAGATAAAGCCAAAAAGAGAGGTACGATTTTCTTAAGTTCAAGCTGCTTAAAAGAGACAGTTTTGAAATACTTTATGAAAACCAAGATTAAAAGAGACAAGAGAAGTATCTTTACACCGCGGACATTGGTCAACTTATATATATATTCATATGTGTAAGCACTTGAATATACTGTAATTCCTAAAAGAAGACCAAAAAATATTATTTTGAATACGTTCTTGGAAGAGATCTTGAAAAAAATAATGACCGAAAAAACTGATGCAGCAACCGTAAAGGACCATGAATTAAAAAATATATACGTAAATGCGTATACAAAAGCAATTATTGAATTGTATGTCATGAAAATTGAAAAAACAAATCCAAATCCTATCCACGCAATCAAGAAATACGGTTTATATCTGATTATTTCAAAGCTTTCTTTTGAACCAATCTCATTTTTTATTGCAAGCTTTATTGATTGTGTTCTTGGATTGACAGGCATTAAAAAATAAGAAATGCGTCTCTCCCTGTGCGCCCTAAGAAACCTCTGAACAATAGTTTCGTCGTCAAATTTATCGATTTCTGCATTTTTTATATAATGAACATAAAAAATCTTGTTTTTTACACTCGATGGAATCTTATCCTTAATTTGAGTAAAATACTTTTCAAAGTCTGAAAACTCGGTTATAAATATTCTATTATAACTGCCATTTAAATATGACAAAAACTGCATTATCGAAGCCTCTTTCATAATTTTCTCATCAAGCTCCTTAAGAACAACGCTGTTATTATATACATAAAAAGTAATACCAGTATACACTGTCTTTTCGAGCAGCTCCTCTTCTGGAAAAAAAAAGTACTCTTCCATACTTTTTACATCATATATGGAGGCAATAACTGAAAATACTATCACAAAAATAAAAAGAGATATAAAAAGATATTTTCTCATACCTGCCAAAAATTCAAATTTCAATTCAGGCTCCCCCCCCCATATTCTCAACTTTTTCCAATACTTGTTCAAGATCGTTTGAAAGAGGTGAGTTTATATCGTATCTTCTTCCTTTATAGTTGAAACAAAGTCTCGTTGAATGCAGAAAGTACCTTTTCAAACCAAAAAGATTTTTTGCTTGCCTGTTATAATCTTTATCTCCATAAATATCATCTCCAAGAACAGGAGACGATATTTGAGAAAACTGAACTCTTATCTGATGTTTTCTCCCAGTAAGAAGATGCACACTGACCAGGGGAAAACTTCCCATAAGATTTTTATAGACATTTTCAACAGTATACTCAAGAGCAGCATCCTTTCCATCAACAATGGAGTTAAGAGTCCCCTTAGCGTTTTTAAGATTTTTGCTCAATAAAGCTATATAATATTTGTCTGTTTCTCTATTCATTATTATTTCAGTAAGCTCTCGCGCAATCTGCTTTGTCTTTGCTACAACAACCACTCCAGAAGTATGCTTGTCCAAACGGTGTACTAGATGAGGCTCATACTCTTGAGATGCTCTGAATATAAGAGCTTCTATAAGGGTTACCATCTCTTCCGATCTACCAGGATGCATAGAAACTTTCGGAGGTTTATCTACAGCGATTATATACTCATCTTCATAAAGAACTTTAAGATCCATATATCTTGGCTTAAACTGAGGAACTTCCGGCCTAGATATATCTTCAAGCCGATCATTAATAAATATCTGTACATCATCGCCTATAAAAAGCTCGGTTTCATTCTGCTTTGCTTTTTTGCCGTTTATTTTGACATTTCCTTTTCTGATAAGCATAAATATAGTTCCCAGTTTAAGCTCGGAAAAATTATTTCGTAAAAATTTATCCAGTCGCTTATAATAATTTTTTTCATCTACAGTAACTTGTTTAATCATGGAAATTCCTCCGAATTTTATATGTTGTATATGTGTTATAATAGATTATACAATAAATGGCAGTTATTTTGCAGACAGGGGGATAAAATGTACTACCACACTCTGAAGACTCTTTACAGTTTTCTAGGAAGGGATCTGATCAAAAATGATAACATTCGAAAGATTAAAGAAGAAATTTTTTCAAAGCTAAAAACCAAAACAGATTTTCTTCAAATAATATCTTTTCTTGAAGAAACAGATGATTACGAAGTAATAGACTGTCTTTTGGATATGCTGGCAGTAGTAATTTTTTCAAAAATAAATATTGTTTATGATCATAAAACCCTTAAGTATGGAACCGAATCAATTGGTCTGAAAATTACCATATCTGAAATTAAGGAGTTTATAGATATACTTGATTATTCTGACATTGAAAGCCAAAATATTTTTTATCTTTTTTCAAATGATCTTCAAAAAAGAATAACAGGTTTTAAAAATATACTGAAACGAGAAAAAAAATTTGCATGGCGCGAAGATGAGATAAAAATTTATATCAAAAATCTTAAACCGCTTTCCATGGATTTTCTTAAACTTCTTACTGTTTATGGCGAAGTTGATTCAGATTTTATAGTTTCACAATTAAAGCTTAAAAATAAAAAATCTGTATCTGCACTGGTAAGTGCCATAACAAGAAATGCTCCCAAGGATAAAGAAAAGTTCATCTTTCACGAAGGGGATAAAATAACTATGAACAAAGAATACAGGAGCTTTTTCGCAACTCTTATAAAATAAAAATATAAAAAAGACCGGGGTATTACCCCGATCTTTTATTGGTGGGTGCAGCTGGGATTGAACCAGCGGCCTCTTCCGCGTCAGGGAAGCGCTCTCCCGCTGAGCTATACACCCTTAAGTTCTGGTGAAAAGTATATCATATTTTTCCGGTCAAGTCAATATACTTTTTTATTACATCCTAATTAAAAAAGTATCTTATTACAATTGTCAATCTTCCAGAAAACTTTCATGCCATATTTTCAACTTTGTTGACTTAACTGTTGCAATTAATTTTGAGTTATGGTAAAATATTCATGATGAAATATTTTAGGAAATGTAAACACAAAGACTGATATAAGGGGGGAAAGTTGAATGAAGAAAACTTTAGCGGTATTTGCGGTATTGTTGTCAGTAGTTTTCATCTTTGGTGCTATTACCAATCCTGATACAATAGTTAAAGCAACTATTGGCGGTCCGGATACTTTCGATGTGCACCAGGCTTACGATAATGCTTCAGGTGAAGTATTATCAAACGTTTACGAACCTCTTTTTGTTTTCAAAGGGTCAAGCTTGAGTGAGTTCGAACCCAGACTATGTACTGATATTCCTACAGTTGCAAACGGCGGAATCAAAGACGGAGGCAAGACTTATGTATTTAAGATAAGAAAGGGCGTTAAGTTCCATGAAGGCGGAGATCTTACCCCTGAAGATGTTGAATACACGCTTGAAAGAGGAATTATAGCATCTCCTACTGGTGGTCCTATGGGAATGTTCACTCAGTATATGTTTGGAAACCCAGATTTCAAAGATTTGGTTGCCAAGTATGTCGGAGTTGCTGAGTATAAAGAAATGTTTAATGATGCAGCTTTTCAGGATTTAAAGCCTGAATATACTGAAAAGCTCGTTAAGTTTTACAAAGAAGTTGTAGATCCTGCTGTTGAAGTAAAAGGCGACGAAGTATATGTACATCTTCAGATTCCATTCGGACCTTTCCTTACAATAATCGGAGGAGAAGCCTACTGGGGATCAATAATTGACAAAGAATGGTCCATATCCAAAGGTCTCTGGGATGGAAAAGCAGAAGGCTGGTGGAAGTATCACGATGTACAGAAAGAGAAATCGCCTATATACAATGTTTGTAACGGTACCGGTCCTTTCAAAATGGTTGAATGGAATACTACTACTAAACAAGTCACACTTCAAAGATTTGACGGCTACTGGAGAACTCCTGCAAAGATAAAGACAGTTATAATAAAAGGTATAGACGAATGGTCAACAAGAAAAGCAATGCTTGAGAAAGGCGATGCGGACATAATTACCGTTGACGCAACATACATCGATCAGATAAGAAACAGAGAAAAAGAAGGAATTAAAGCTATTGATAATATTCCTGAACTTGGCGTAAGATCTATTTCCTTCTGCTGGTCAGTCGATCCTAAATCAAAGTACATTGGCTCCGGTAAGCTTGACGGAGAAGGAGTACCACCAGATTTCTTCAGTGATGAAAATGTAAGACAGGCTTTTTCTTACAGCTTTGATTATGCTTCTTACATAAAGGATACAGTTAACGGTTTGGGTATAACCATTCCTACACTTATTCCTCAGGGAATGCTTGGATTCAATCCGAACCTCCCGACTTACAAACTTGATGTGGCAAAGGCAACACAGTACTTTAAAAGAGCATTCAAAGGCCAGCTTTGGCTTAAGGGTTTCAAAATGCAGATCACATACAATACAGGAAACGTAGTAAGACAGAAAGCTCTTGAACAGCTTAGGGATAATCTCCTTAAGATCAATCCTAAGTTCAAGGTAGAAGTTGTCGGTATACAGTGGGCTTCACTCCTTGATGCCAGAAAGAGATCAGAACTTCCTCTCTTTATGATGGGTTGGGGTGCTGACTTCCCGGATCCGCATAACTTTGTATTCACTTATTACCACTCCAAAGGTGACCAGTCAAGCTTCTACGGAGAGAACTTCATCAACTATGCTACAACTCCTAATCCTGAACTGGACGGTCTATCACTCGATCAGATAGTTGAAAAAGCCGGTCTTGAAACAGATACTAAAACCAGAGTAGAACTTTACAATAAAATTCAGAACTTTGCAATAAATCACGCTCTTGGTATGCCTGTTTATCAGCCGATAGCATTAAAAGGTATGAGAACATGGATTAAGGGATGGTATACTAACCCACAGAAAGGTTCAGACGACTATTTCTATACTCTGTCCAAAGCTGAATAAAATTTAATCAAAATGGGGGGGAAGCGTAATCTTCCCCCTCATGTTTATGTAAAATCAACTATTAAACGGAGGTGAATTCTTTTGACCGCATATATCTTAAGACGATTGCTTGTCCTTCCGATAATGCTGCTTGGGGTAACCATAATTGTTTTCTCAATGATGCAGATACTAGGACCGGACAAACTGCTATCTGCATATGTTGATCCAAACAAAGCCGAAAAGCTCACTATTAAGGAACTTGAAATGCTAAAGGAAAGATATGGACTAAATGATCCTCTTGTTATACGATACGGAAAATGGATAGGAAATACTCTTCGGGGAGATCTCGGGTGGTCACAGGTAGGAAGAGCTCCTGTTCTGGACTCCATAGTATCAAGGTTTCCTTATACAATTGAACTGGCAATATACTCAGTCATACCTATAATAGGTATAGGAATATGGCTAGGGGTGCTAGCAGCTGTAAAGCACAACTCTTTCATCGACCAGTTTGTACGAATCTTTGCTATTGTGGGATGGTCATTTCCGGATTATGTTTTTGCCCTGCTTATAATTCTTATCTTTTACAGCTGGCTTGGCTGGTTCCCTCCAGGAATCTTAAGCGTGCAGATGGAACAGGTTGTTAACTCTGCAGGCTATAATCAGTTTACAAAGCTGCTTACATTGGACGGGCTTCTCAATGGGAGGCTTGACGTTTTTTGGGATGCTTTGCGTCATATTATAGGTCCTATACTAACTCTTTCTTATATACAGTGGGCATATCTGCTTAGAATAACTAGATCATCTATGCTTGAGGTTTTAAGAAAGGATTACGTAAGAACAGCAAGAGCAAAGGGTTTGGATGAAAAAGTAGTAATAAACAAACATGCAAAGAGAAATGCTCTTATACCGGTTGTCACAGTAGCCGGACAGCTTCTTATAGGTCTTCTTATGGGAGTAATAATTGTAGAAGCAGTATTCAACAGACCTGGTTTAGGCAGTTTCGTTGCTCAATCTGCATCCCAACTCGATTACGCTTCTGTAATGGGTGCACTTCTGTTTTCAGCAGCAATAATGATTGTTGGAAATCTTATTATAGATATATCTTATGCTTTCATAGATCCGC
>CALMRR010000417.1 GCA_937871925.1 uncultured Petrotoga sp. | reverse complement strand
AAAAAAACTCCGGTAAAAGAGAGTATTTAAAGCTTATTTCGGAACACGCCTTCTGCTTTTTCCGCTTTCTCTTTGTCGATCATATCCATTATAGAGCTTTTCATCTTTTTTTCAATCATACCGGCTATAAAATTTTTTAAAAATGAAATTTTAGCCGGTATGTACCATTTGGTTTTTTTATCGTATGCGTTTTTACTGGTGAAATACCTGTAATCCGCTTGCATTACTTTGGGAAACATTGCTGACATTGTCCTGAAGGCATGAAAAATCATTATCCTTGAAAATTCGGGTTTTATTTCCTTTTTTTCTTTGATAATCTTATCAAATGAGAAAGCCGCTTCATTTACTTTGTTTCTTCTTTTTTCAAGTTCGCCTTCACTGTATGGAAAAGGCATCATATCTATATACATGCTGCCGCAAAGATCAAATCCTGCTCCCTGAGCCCATGTTTTCATAGGAATGAAAACTCCTTCCTCTTGCCATTTGGTACAGCTTGAAATAAGGAAGATCTTTTTTCCGAAGTACTTAGGCCTATGGCAGTTATATGCAACATGATCAAGAAAGTTCTTCATTATGCCGCTTACACTGAACATATAACCAGGAGTTGCAAGGATAACTCCGTCTGCCTGCATCATCTTGTCCTCAATCTCTTTTACCGCAAGATAATGCGGACATTTCTCTTGTCCAAGCATTATACAGCTGTGACAGCCTGTACAGAAATCTATCTTATGATCTTGCAGGTAAAGATCTTCAAACTCATAACCGCCGCATTTTTCAAGCTGGCTCTTAAAGTATCTCAAAACTTCTGTTGTATTTCCAAAAGTACTGGCACCTATTATCGAAAGTATTTTCATTTTTCCTCCTCACTACGGGCAATATATAATCTGGAACCAAAATCACCCATAAGTCTGCTCCCTTGATTGTACCTTATTGAAGGGTACTGCTGATTTAGCTTTATCCCACCATTCATAAGAAGATCGCCGTATCCTCCATACTCTTCTTTGTTTGAGAGAAAACCTTCATCATCAGACAATCTGCCGGGAACAAACTCCAAATACTGTTCCCTGCATGAAATTTTGTAAAACAGCTCTTCATCAAGCCCTTTAAAAAACAGCTTATCAGAAGGTGGATTAGGAACAAAAAGCTTCTGGAAAAAACCGGAGATACTCTGCTTTTTATCGGCAGAAACCACCTCCCAGACTGCATGTTCAGATTCAAACCCATCCTTTATCCTGAAAAAATCTCCGAATTGAAAGAGTTTACGATACTTTTTATAAAACTTTATCTGTTCTTTTACTGCAAGCTTTTCATTATCTGAAAGCTTTGTAGGATCAAGCTCATATCCTAAAAGTCCGAAACAGGCTACATTAAATCTTGATTCCAATGGAGTTGTACGCATGGTTTGGTGATTGGGAACAGCCGATACATGTGCTCCCATAGTGCACAAGGGGAAACCATAGGATGTACCTTCCTGAATAAGTACTCTTTCATAGTAGTCTGTATTATCAGAACACCATATCTGCGGCATATAGCACAGCATACCCAGATCAAACCTGTCTCCACCGCTGGCACATGATTCAAAAAGCACATGCGGAAAGGCACCACAGACTCTTTCAAGAATATCGTAAAGCCCCAAGATATATCTATGGTAAAACTCTCCCTGCCTGGCTCCGAGTTCCTGAGAATAAGCATCTGTTATATGTCTGTTCATATCCCACTTTACATACTGGATATTTGCACTATTAAGAATATTGCTGACTGCATTGACTATATAATCACGCACATCTTTTCTTGTAAGATCAAGAACAAGCTGATTCCTTCCAAGAGAAGGCTTTCGTGAAGGAACTTTTACCGCCCATTCAGGATGTATAGCGTAAAGATCGCTGATCGGGCTGACCATTTCAGGCTCAAACCAAAGGCCAAACATCATTCCCATCTCATTTATTTTTTCAGCAAGCGAGGATAGTCCACCGGGAAGTTTTTTTCTGTTTTCATACCAATCTCCCAGAGATGTAGTATCGTCGTTGCGTAAGCCAAACCAACCGTCATCAAGAACCAAAAGCTCTATCCCAAGATCTTTTGAAACCTTGGCAATTTCAAGTAGTTTCTTCTCATCAAAGTTAAAGTATGTCGCTTCCCAGTTGTTTATAAGAACAGGTCTTTCTTTTTTTGCCCATTCACCCCGTATAATGTTCTCCCTGACAAATCCGTGCATATTTTGGGACAGACCGTTTAACCCACAGCTGCTGAAAGAGATTACAGCTTGGGGAGTAAAAAAGGTATCGTTAGGTCCGACCCTCCATTCAAAGAAAGCCGGATTTATGCCTCCCATGAATCTCGTTTTATCGTATCCGCTTACCTGAACAGATTCATAGTGGTTTGAACTGTATATAAGATTGTACCCTATACAGCAGCCTGAACTCTGTGTACACTCACGGTCCGCAAGAACCATAAAAGGACTCTGCCTGTTTGAAGACGCTCCTGTGACAGAACTGCAAACCACTTCTCCATAGGAAAGATTTTTTTCGTCTTTATGCCTTTCCCTTGCCCAAAGACCGTTAAATGTGAGGAGCTTGAAGCTGTCTGAAAGATCAAGCTGCATACTCATGATTTTTCTTATATATATATCCTTATCCGCTCCGTTTTTAATACAAACGCTTCTTGCAATAACGTCAGTTTTAGAAAAAACTGTATAGTACAGTATAAGCTCAAGCCCACTCAAATCTATCAGATTGACTTCAAGTGTCTGATCGCCTTTTATTGCAAAGGGGAGACCCGGTATTTTATAGCCGCCGTCATAGATCTTGTGTGAAGAGTACCGAAAATCACAGACAAAAGAACTGTCGGGCATCCTGATCTCAATCGCTGTATTTCTGAAATCACCTTTTCCCGGAAATGAGTATTCAAGACACAGATTGTCCATTACAAAGGTCTTATCATCGTTTTCAGTTAAAACCGTGTTGGGATATCCTCCCGACGACTTTTCCCTAAGTGCATAATAATCAGACCCATCCCTTATCTTCTTTCCATAATACATGCTTTCAAGCATTCCATGATTTAACCCAAACACATAGCTGCTTGAGTCAGTATCAATTTTAAAAACATCCTCTTTAAAAGTAATCATGTCTTCAGCGCCGCAGGATCACAAATTTTTTTAAGGAATGCCCGTACAACCGTTTTATATATTTCAGGCTGTTCTATTTGGTGAAGATGCGAGGCCATAGGTATAACAGCCATACTTGCATTCTTAAAAGCTCTTTGATAATCTCTGACTGTTTTTATCTCTGCCTCATCGTAATCTCCACAAGTCAGGAGTACAGGAACATCTATCCTTTCAAGCTCCGGCAGAAGATCAAAATCTTTGAGTTTGCCCGTAATAGTAAACTCACTGGGTCCCCACATAGTAAGATAAACATCCATATTAAGCTTTCCAAAAGCCTGCTGTATAGAGTCAGGCCACGGATTAAGACAACATACATGCTTTTTATAGTACTCCATCATCGCTTTCTGATAATTATCTCCGTAGTTTTGGGTCTCTTCTCCAAGCAGAATAGCTTTTCTCGTATCCTCTGGCATATTCATAATATTTTCTCTCTGGTCAGCATACCATCTCGGAGAACTCAAATACGGCGCAGAAAGGATTATTCCTTTTACATTTTCAGGTTTTTTGCATAACATATATTTACATATAAGAGCACAGCCCCATGAGAAACCCATAAGAATTACCTGTTCAAATTTCAATGCTTTTATAACTTCTTCCAGTTCGTCTACAAAGTTTTCTACACTGTAAAAATCATTACAGCTTGCTCTATCAGACTTTCCGCTTCCTATCTGATCATAGAAGTAAACATCGTGATCATCTGAGAACTCCTCAATCACCTGCGGCATACTTACAAATCCTGGCCCCCCATGGACTACCAATATCGGAACCGTTTGTTTTGCCGATGAAAAGGAGCAGTACCATACTTTACCGTTTTTAGTCTCAATAAATCCTTCTTTCATGCTTTCCACCACCCAGCTCATTCTCATTTTATTGAATAGTAAAGAACATCCCCGGGCTTTTCACCCGCAAATAAAATCATTCCATTCTTGGGAAGTATAACCGGCTTGTTTCCGCAAGCAACCGAATAAAAAACACATTCCTGTTCATCATATACCGCAAAAGAAGAACCTTCCTGTTTTTTTACTTCAATGGTCTTCCCTGCTTTTTCATCCGGAATTTTGTACCAGCAGGCATACCCGTCCGTGCCGATAACGCATGAACCCGTCTCCGACCCATTAAGATACTCTATATTCTTATCACATATAAAGATCCAGCCTGCGTTTTTGATATACTCTTTGCCGTCTTTTTCATATACTTCGATGCTCTGAGTATCACGACCGTCAAATCCGGGAATCTGAACATTTACAACAGCAAAATTATTGTTTATGATACGGTAGTTTGAAATACAACCCTTAAGTTCACTATCCATTGAAAAAGACATAGAGGCTGCAGCCAATTGATGATAGTTCTGGCTTGTACTTTGTTCATTAACAAGAAAGTACCTGTTCTTGGTTCTTTCTTCCCATACTTTTTTGACACCGTCTGCCACATCTGAAAAATGTGTTTTCTGTGCCGAATAGGTTTTTACTTTTACCCTTCCCAGACCGTTAAGAACCATATTCTTTTCTGTACATATATAAGTTATACCGTTGCTTTCTTTTACAAAAGAAAGCTTCTTATTTCCGGCATCATTGACGAAAAGGCCTTCCTTTGTATACTTGTACTCATGTTCTGGCAAACCCTTTGGATAGATTGTTCTTTCAGTAAGGACTCCATTCTTGCTTATCTGGATATCGTATATATTTTCATTGTTCTCGTAGCTTCCGCTGAACTCACTCATATAAAGAGGCATATCGGCCAATACAGCAGGACTTTTCTTATCTTTCTCCGATGAACGGTCAATCTTTCCTTCAGCTTGAAGAAGATCAAGGATTATTTCCTGTGCAAATACTGTTCCTAAAGTACTTGAACCCGCGGAAAATGTTGCGGCAAAAGCTATATTGTACTCGGGAAGTATCACAAGACTGCTGTGATAAAGCCCTGTATCCCCACCCTTGCAAACAGCACGTATCGAATAGCTGCTGTAAGGATATAGATCCACGCTGTCCCAGCCCAATCCGAAGCCTGCAATGTTATCAGTCTGAACGGGCCATACTCCTTTGCTGTACTCTTTAGAAAAAGTTTCATCCTTGGCTTTCCGCGAGAGGATAAGTCCGGCAGGACTGTATCCGGAATCATCCATGAATATCTGGCCTAATCTGCAAAGGTCTTCAGCAGTTGAGTACATACCTCCTGTACCGATCATATTGAAAGTTTCGCTAGGAGTCCTGACTCCATTCATAAAAGTAGCGGCAAGTCCGCTTTTTTCAAAGCTATCCTGCGGTGTAAACGTATTTTTCATTCCTAAAGGATTTATTATAAAAACTCTTATAAACTCTGTAAAACTCATTTTGCTTACTTTTTCCACTACCAGCTCCGCTAGCGTAAATCCATCGTTACAGTATACTGAAAATGCTCCGGGGTCAGCTTTCAGCATCTGCCCGGATAGTTCCTTTAATATATTATCGTGATTAGTTGTATCCGGATGATTATAGGTAGGTCCCTGCGCATAAATAGATCCCATTAATCCCGATGAGTGATTTAGAAGCATGCGAACAGTTATTTTTTTGTATCGTTCGTCTTTCATAGTGAATTGTGGAATGTACTCCGAAACAGGTTTATCAAGTTCAACAAGTCCTTTATCTACAAGATACATAATGGCAGCTGTAGTAAACATCTTACTGGTTGAACCGATTCCGTATGGTGTAGATGTACTTAGCTCCTCTGCTTTTTCAGAGTCTGTTCCGGCCGCAAAGGAAGAAAGTATAAGTTCATTATTGTATATAAGAGCATACTGAAGGCTTGTAACTCCATAATTATCTATAAGCGTATCGGCAATCTTTTCTGCTCTTGCCTTTACTTGTCTGTATCTGTCATCCTGCTGATACTTTTTAAGGTTTATACCGACTTGGGCTCCAGGCTCACATATGAAAGTCACATAAGAGCCTTTCGGTACATACACCTCGCGGTAATCATGTATCAGACTGTCGTAGATCATCTCAAGACTGTCGGAAAAAATAACCGCTCTGGCTCCATCTTGAATATCAAACTTCAAAAGAAGATCGTCCGATACTCTCCTTGAAATATTTTCTCCTGAAAGACCTATTTTAATAACTTCATTCCTGTCAAGAACAGGCAAATTACTTGCATCAGCGTATCTGTAACCTTCAAACAAAAGATTGCATGAGCCGGCTGTCTTTTCAATTCTAAAAGCAACGGTATCTCTTATGTACCTGAGATTATTCTCACCTGTAAAAACATCCTTCAATACATTCATATGAAATCCGGAGAACTGCAGGTATGCATATCCTTCAGCCTGGCCGACAGAACCTGTCCGTGCCATCATAACACAAAGATCCTGTGTTTTTAAGTTGAGAGGAATCCATACCTTATTTTCAAACTCTTTGACATCTATGTTTTCTGAAGGCTTTATCTTTTCAATAAGAACTCTTGTACTCTTTCTGTCATTAAAATGCTGCTGGATATACTTACCATAGTCATCGCTTATAAATGAATAAACATCTGAACTGCGAGAAATGAAATAGCCGTCTTCGTATCTGAGAAAATCGTAAGGAACAAAACCGCTTCCATTAAAAATTTCCACATTCATACCGTTATTCTGTAAATCTATCTCATACTTAAAGATGCTTTCCAGGGATGCGTATATACCCTCATAGCCGTTAAAGAAGCTAAGTGGAAGTACAGTCTGTATATTAAAAACTTTCTTTGATCCTGCTAAGATCCCTTTTTGCTTAAGTACCTCGGTCAACACAACATCATTTATACTTTTTACATCTACTCTGCCTGAAACGGTAAGAGCAACAGAGATCTTATACTCCGGCACTACATGAAGCTGTGCTGAATAAAAGCAGGTTCCTCCACTTTTGGTAAGAACAGTTACACCACTACTATGAAATACGGAATCTTCAACACTGTCCCACCCCAGACCGAACATATACAGAGGTTCACCGCTTAGAGCCGTTTTAGATCCAGCCTGTGGACTCATAAACTCTTTACGAAGCTGTTCATTCAAAATTTTATCGTTATAAAGTATCTCAGCATACTTTACAAGATCTTCGGCTGTACTGGCAAGCCCGCCGGAAGTCAATGAATTTACATATTCTGCAGGAAAAGAAATATTCTGGTCATGGTCATAGTATCGTGCAATATTCTCATTGTTCTCCTTAAAATATGTTGTTGAGTTACTCATATCCAATTTGGAGAATATGTTTTCTGTTAAAAAATCGGAGTAGCTTGTCTTTGAAACTTTCTCAATCAGAGCCTGAGCCAAAGTAAAGCCATCATTGCAATAGATGCTTATCTTGCCAGGATCGTGTTTTAAATAGCTATTTTTAAGGTTTAAAATGACCTGCTGTATATACCCTGTATTTTTTTGCGCAGTCATGCTATCTTTGATTGAAGTCCCTGGAATACCGGAAGTGTGGTTCAAAAGCATCCGTACTGTAATATCTTTATATCTAGGATCTTTCATAGAAAACTCAGGTAGATAAATGAAAACGGGCAGATCAAGGTTTACCTTTCCCTGCTGCACAAGAATAAGAACAGATGCAGCAGCAAATACTTTGCTTACTGATCCGATATTGAACTGAGTGTCTCTTTCCACCGGTCTGAGCGTGTTTAGATCACAAACTCCAAAACTTTCTGAATAAACTGTCTGACCGTCTATCCTTACTGCTATTGCAGCGCTTGATGCACTGCCTTCAAGGTAGCTGCTTATCTCTTTGCGTGCAGTATCGGCTACACTTTCCCAGCCAGATGTTAAAATCGGATTTTCGACCGAAAAGGCACCGGATCCTCCGCCAAAAACATATAAACTGCTTAAAATTAAAATCAACAAAAATAATGTTTTTTTTATCATCTTTAAACCCTCCCAATGATTATCTGTTATCTGTCAAATTTGTTTTATCAGTCTGCTTTATGGCATTTAAAACTTTTTCAAGTTTCTCAAGAACCTGCCTGGATACTTTTTCTGTTTCATTATAGAGCAAATCAGCCTGTGCCTTATCGTGCAACTCCACTGCCTTTACAACCTGTGAACCTTTTGTGTGCAGATTTTGATGGACAAGATCTATTGACTTCCATATCTCAATGACTTGCGGATCATTAACCTGTACCGAATGATAAAAATGTCCAAAGCTGCACTTTTTATCGTCCAGTTGAAGCGGCAGCACCTTCATCTCATCTTTTATTTTCCGCAGGATTTTAAGCCAATTTTTATGAGCGGTTATGGCGTTATCTATGCTCTGGGCATAATCCTTTA
Organism: uncultured Petrotoga sp.; assembly: GCA_937871925.1. Lineage (GTDB taxonomy): Bacteria > Thermotogota > Thermotogae > Petrotogales > Petrotogaceae > UBA5851. The sequence continues at coordinate 982 of CALMRR010000417.1, read as the reverse complement.
TATCAAGGTGGAAAAGTTTGTAAGATGCTATCTTTCCACTTTTTCTGGCTAATGATGATATATCTTCTTCGATTTTGGCAGCTTCTGTGGAAATTTCAGATAACTCCTCACTGTTGTTTTCCAATTCCACACTAGCTTTAGAAGCATCGTTTATAAGCTCTTTCAGCACACCAATTTCAGAGCTTATTTCCTCTGTAGAAGCAGTTGTTTCTTCAGAATTTGAAACCACATAACCGGCTTCCTCCGATATACTACGAATAAGCTTTGTGCTCTGCTCAAATACTTTATTAATCTCATTTGTATTATGCGTTATCTGCTCTATACTTTTTACTGTCTGTGAAATCACCTCAAGATTCCTGCCAGAGGTATCTTCCATTCTGTCCATAAAATCCCTCATATCGCCCACGTTATTCTTGACATCATCCGAAAGCTTGCGGATTTCATCAGCCACCACTGCAAAACCTTTCCCGGCTTCTCCTGCACGTGCCGCTTCTATTGATGCGTTCAGAGACAAGAGGTTCGTCTGACCAGCAATGTCTTCAATTCCTTTAATGAGTTCGCGCATCTTTTCAACAAGCTCAGAAAATTCATTCATCTGCTTTGAGAGCTCTGTTCCTTTTTCAGAGACTTTTTCATTTTCTTGTTTTATTTTGCCCAGATTACTATAAGAATCAGAAATATAATTTTTCATAGTGCTGATCTCTTCCGACAGGACGCTTATGTGGCTGGTATTATTTACAGAAGCCTGAGAGATCTGATTCATAGCCTGTTCTATTTCTTTTATGAACTCATCAGTCTTTAAGGATATATCTTTGATGTTTTGAGCCTGTAACTTTAATACCCGACTGTACTGCTTCATCTTAAGATCGAATCCGCTCATCCTTCCGGCTGCTGATATGGCATGCTTTACCGAATCCTTTACTTGAGGAATAACTGATAGGAACTGTCATTTCGGGATTTTTGCGGTTTTAGGTTAAAATTT
>CALMRR010000416.1 GCA_937871925.1 uncultured Petrotoga sp. | reverse complement strand
GCTTAGAGAAAAGGGGATAAATCCGTTTCCCTACAGTTTTAAAAAAGATATGTCCAGTGAGCAGATACAAGAAAAATATGACGGAGTTATTCAGCCTGAGCAGATGATAGAAGCTGACAAGATATCTTTTGCCGGAAGAACCATGACGATAAGGCATCATGGAAAGTCCGCGTTTTTAACCATAAAGGATGATACGGGAAGAATTCAGGCTTACATAAGATTGGACAAAGTCGGAGCAGAAAAGTATGAAATTTTTAAGAAGTATGTTGATCTTGGTGACTGGATTGGAATAGAAGGTTTTCCTTTTAAAACCAAAACAGGCGAACTTACCATACTTGTTGAAAACTTTGAACTGCTTTCCAAATCAATAAGACCTATTCCTGAAAAATGGCACGGACTTAAGGACAGAGAAGTAAAGTACAGACAGAGATATGTTGATATGATTTCCAACGATGATGTGATAAAAACCTTCCGTACCAGGTTCGAAGCTATAAGACTTGTAAGGGAGTTTATGCACTCTAGAAACTTTGTTGAGGTTGAAACGCCTATACTGGAAAGCATAATGGGCGGTGCCAATGCAAGGCCGTTTATTACCCATCTCAATGTTTTTGATACTGATATGTATCTAAGAATAGCCCAAGAACTTCATTTGAAGAGGCTTGTGGTCGGAGGAATGGAGAGAGTTTTTGAGCTTGGCAGGAACTTCAGAAATGAAGGAGTCTCATTTAAGCATAATCCTGAATTTACTACAATAGAGATATATCAGGCATATGCAGATTATACTGATATGATGGAGCTTACCGAAAATCTTCTTGCATATCTTGCTCAGAATATACATCACAGCAATAAGATAGTATATGACGGTACAGAAATTGATTTTACACCGCCATTCAGAAGAGTTGATATGAGGGATTTCATAAAGGAAAACCTCGGTGTTGACATTCTTGAGGACAGCGATGAAAAGATACAGCAGTATCTCAAGGGACAGAATGCTCTTCCGGATATTCTTGACAAATCTCACTATATAGATGCTCTGTGGGATATGGTAGAAAGCAAGCTTATACAGCCTACCTTTGTCATGCATCATCCTGTTGAGATTTCACCTCTTGCCAAGAGACATAGAAAAGATCCGAGAGTAACCGAAAGATTTGAGCTGATAGTATACGGCAGAGAGATCGCCAATGCATTCAGTGAGCTGAACGATGCAGTTGACCAGTATGAAAGGTTTAAAAAACAGGCTGATCTTAAGGAAAAGGGTGATGATGAAGCCCAGATGATGGATAAAGATTTTGTCAGAGCTCTTGAGTATGGTCTTCCTCCTACAGGAGGACTGGGTATAGGTATAGACAGAGTTGCCATGTTCCTTACCAACTCCCCTACGATAAGGGATGTCATAGCCTTCCCGATAGTAAAGCCTATCCCGTTTGAAGACGAAGAGAAGGATTTTGAAGAGGAACAGGGAAGCAACGAATAATTCTGAATTAAAAATTAACTGAAAGTAACTAATTGTAATCTAAGAACTTCTTTGTTGTATAATAGATAATGCATATAAAATCAATAGCTGTTGAGAGGAGGACATAAAATGTCAAAAAGATGCGAGATCTGTGGGAAAGAACCCAGAGGCGGCAATACGGTTGCCCACTCCAAAGTTACCACAAGAAGATGGTGGAAACCCAATATACAGAGAGTAAAGGTTGTTCTTGACGACGGTACGGTAAAAAGAATACACGTATGTACATCCTGTCTTAGCGCAGGAAAAGTTAACAGAGGCTAAAATCAAAATGTGACCGGTCCTTATTGAGGACCGGTTTTTTTATGCTAAGGTCATGGTATATTAATTTTTTTTGAAAATATTGACATTATAAGGTAAAAATATTAAAATTGAATCAAGATGAAAAAAACCGGGATTACCCCGGTTAATTTGGTGGGCTCGGATGGAGTCGAACCATCGACCGCCCGGTTATGAGCCGGAAGCTCTAACCAAACTGAGCTACGAGCCCGAACGACCGAAATCAATTATATCATCAGAATTACCATTTGTCAACAGGCTTACTTTAAGAATTAAATAAGAGAATTTTAAAATAAAGATGGGGGGGAGTCTTGTGTTGGAAGTAGACATAATCAAAATAGCCCAGATAGATATGTCTGATCCTGTAAAGCTCAGCATAAACAAGTACCCGAGGATATTAGTCATAAGAGCTGCTTTTGAAGTTCTCAAAGCCGGCAAAAAAATTACGCGTAAAACCCTTGAAAAAGAACTTATAAGAAATGTAAAGGTTATATGATAAAAAACCCCTGCAGGGGTTTTTTATTTTGATGAGCCGTGTTTTTTGTCCAACTTACTATTAATTAATGTAATTGCTGAGCTGAGCTGCCTAACCTTGAGAAGGTAAGCAACTGCAAAAAAGATAATACAGCTAAGAATAATTTTGATTAGTTTTAGAAAAAAAGAATCAGAAATAAAAAGATTCAGTGTCATAGTAGAGAGCATGCATAAAGAAGCCAGCAGTATTTTGCCCATCTCGGCAAAGTCTTTTGATGAAAAATACTTCAGAGACTTAAAGCCTGTAAGGATAAAGCCTATAACTCCCGAAAACGATGTAGCTAAAGCTATTCCAACAGGACCCAAGCTTTTTGCAAAAAGCA
>CALMRR010000415.1 GCA_937871925.1 uncultured Petrotoga sp. | reverse complement strand
AATCCCTTTGGTAAATATTTTCTTAACTGATTACCTTATAGGTAATTTTTTATTAATAGGACAGATTGTCGGAATGGCGGTCTCAGGCTTTACCAACACGATTACACCTCTGACATGGAGGCTTCCATTTCTTCTGGTTTCAATACCCAACTTCATTATTATAATCATTTTTTCTTTGTTGGTTGAGGAGCCCAAAAGAGGGTCAAAGGAGTATGCAATAGGAGAACTTGTAGAGTCTGGCATTGATTATAAGAAGAAGATATCTGCAGGAGATTATCTTAATTTGGTAAAGATAAAAACGAATTTTTTACTTTTCATACAGGGAGTATTAGGAACAATACCTTGGGGAGCAATTCCATACTTTCTGGTTACTTTTTTTGAGAGAGAAAAAAATATACCTCCTTCAATGGGAACCATAATATTTCTGATTTTTGGAGTCGGAAACCTTTTTGGAATACTTACCGGTGGCTATATAGGCAATGTTCTCTATAATATCCGCAAAGGTTGGGTTTCTTTATTTTGTGGAATAACTACAGCACTTGGTGCTTTTCTGGCTATTACAACCCTTAACTTTAACTACTCTGATCAAAAATTTTATTTGCTGAGCATTCTTGGCTTTTTCACTGCTTTTACATTATCGCTTACAGGGCCTAACGTCAAAACCTTGCTTATAAACGTTAATAAACCGGAAGACAGGGCAAGAATCTTTTCTGTTTTCAATTTGACGGATTCATTGGGAACAGGAATAGGCCAGCTTTTTGCAGGAAGTATTTCTGCTGGGCTTGCGCTAAAGGGAATATCCAATAGTTTGGGAAAAGCTCTGAATTATTCAGCATTATTCTGGTTTGGGTGTGCAATATTACTTTGTATTCTTGCTTTATTTGTTTCAAAGGATGTTCAGAAGCTTAAGAATTATTTTTCCAATCTCAAAATACAGATGCTGAAAAAATAACGATTCAATTGATAGGCTGCTATTTTGAACTGACCCCCAAAAATTAGACACATATGGAAGTAGATTAAGCTATCAACAAGGACTGAGTTCTGTATTGAACAGGGCTCAGTCCTTTTAACTTGCCATAGATCCTATAATAATTGTATATGTAATGTTTTTTACTGTTCTATTGTTTGTACAAATATTAACTATGTTGAAATTTTTTTCATATTCATGCTATAATTTTAACGAAAAGGTTTTTACTGTTTACAAAGATGGGGGAGATAAGTGTGAGGATAGAGAATCATCCAGTGTTAGAGTATAAACGGGGAAAAAAAATAACCTTTTTTTTCAACGGTATGCCTGTTGAATGTTTTGAAGGAGAGACTATAGCAGCGGCTCTTTATGCTGCGAATATTCTAGATCTTTCCAGTAGTAGAAGGCTCCATAGACCGCGTGGATTATTTTGTGCCATAGGTAACTGTTCTTCATGTCTAATGGAAGTTGATGGAGTTGTTAATGTTAAAACTTGCGTTACTCCCGCCAGACATGGAATGCATGTTTGTGTTCAGGAAGGCAAAGGTGATCTTTTATGATTTACACTGATATTATGATTATAGGCGGAGGTCCTGCGGGGCTGAGTGCTGCAAAAACTGTATCAGATTATGGAGTAAAGAGTATTTTAGTTGAAAAAGATAGAAAGCTTGGAGGACAGCTTGTAAAACAGACTCATCGTTTTTTCGGTTCAAAAAAAGAAAAAGCTGGTATGCGTGGATTTACAATTGCGCAGAATATAGAGAATGAAATAAGGAAATCCAAAAGTTCTGAGATTTGGACTGATTCAACAGTGCTTGGTTTGTATGAAGATGGGGTGGTTACTGTTTTGAGAAACGGAAGGATGGAAAAGATAAAGCCTAAAAAAACTATTGTTGCAACCGGTGCATTTGAAAGATACTTGGCATTTGAAAACAATGATTTGCCAGGTGTATTCGGAGCGGGTGCGGTTCAGACGCTTATGAATGTTTTCGGAGTATTACCGGGAAAAAAGGTTTTAATGGTAGGATCTGGCAATATTGGCCTTATAGTATCGTATCAGCTTATACAGGCCGGTGCAAAAGTAGTTCAACTTGTTGAAGCGGCGCCCGAGATAGGCGGATATCTTGTCCATGCTTCCAAAATTGCAAGGCTAGGTGTTCCGATTTTGACTAGTGCAACTTTGAAGGGAGTCTATGGTAACGGTAAGGTAGAAAAGGCTGTAATTCATAGAGTGGACGAAAGATTTAATCCTATAGACGGAACAGAAGAGGAAATCGAAGTTGATACAGTATGTTTAGCCGTTGGGTTAACTCCTTTAAATGAGTTGGTCAGGATGGCAGGATGTGAAATTGTTTACTCTGGAGAACTTGGAGGCTATGTTCCGCTAAGAGATGATTTTATGCAGACATCTGTAAACGGACTGTACTGCTGTGGTGATGCAAGTGGAATAGAAGAGGCAACGTCAGCAATGCTAAGCGGAAGTATCGCTGCACTTCATGCCTGTTACAGTGTTTTTCCAGATATACAGGACTACCAGGAGCAGATGCAAAGGCTTCAGTCAGCATTA
>CALMRR010000414.1 GCA_937871925.1 uncultured Petrotoga sp. | reverse complement strand
CTGATTACTATGCAAAGGGCATCCCTCTTGGCACAATGGCCGACTGGGCTTGGCATAGCGAAATAAATAAAAGCGGATACTCGCTTGAACAGGTTTATAAAACATGGGATGTTCATGGTCGAAAAATTGATTATGTACACAGATATTCAAATACCAGGGATACACTAAGATACAAAGCTTCGGAATGGCTGAGGCAGAATCCGCATAAGATACACCTTGGTATGATCGGATTTGATTTCCCGGGTATTGATATCTTTTCGCAGCACATAGTAAAAAGTCCCCATCAGCTCCTTAACCTGTGGACAGGTGTGATTGAGAGCCATTTCATTGTAGATGGAAAAACTGTTGAGGTCAGTAGTGTATGCCACCCTGAACTTGATATGGTTTCGGTAGTTGTTCATTCCGGATTGCTTGCAGATAAAAGACTCAGGATAAAAATTCATTTCCCACTGGGCACACCTGATCAAAATGGATATGACTTTGATAAACCTGATAAGCATTCTACCGAATTAGTTTCTGAAACTTCAGACGAAATAGTTTTCAGAAGGCAACAGGATGAGGATGTTTATTTTGTAAAGCTTTATAAGTCGGGTTCGGTTTTTGTAAAAGGTATTGATAGTCATCTTTTTTTTCTTGAGGCTCAGCCGGGAGACAGTGTGCTGGAATTTTCATGTCTGTTTTTAAAAAATCTGCCTGACAGTTCATCACTCCCCGGCTACAATGAGAGTGAGAAGGCATCGGCAGAGAGCTGGAAGGAATTCTGGAGCACAGGAGGGGCCGTTGATTTTTCAGATTGTACCGACCCGCGCGCATTTGAACTGGAAAGGAGAGTTATCCTTTCGCGGTATCTGACACGCATACAGTGTGCAGGCGATAATCCACCTGGTGAAACCGGACTCACATATAATACATGGTACGGAAAGTTTCATCTCGAGATGCACTGGTGGCATGGTGTTCATTTTGCCTTATGGCAGAAAGAACAGATACTCGAAAATCAGATGCAGTATTATAGCAGAATTTATGACAGGGCACTTGCCACCGCACGTCATCAGGGATATGCAGGTGTGAGATGGCCTAAGATGACCGACCCCGACGGCCGGGAAAGCCCGAGCAATGTAGGGCCTTACCTTATATGGCAGCAACCGCATTTCATTTATTTTGCCGAACTTCTTTATCAGAATGCAAAAGACAAGAAAGCTGTGCTTGAGAAATATAAAAATCTTTTATTTGAAACGGCCGATTTCATGGCTTCCTATGCGTGGTACGACAGTACAACTAACAGGTATATACTGGGACCGGTATTGATCTCTGCCCAGGAAAGCCTCAGACCTGAAACAACCATTAATCCGACTTTTGAGCTTGTCTATTGGTACTGGGGACTTAAGACGGCGCAGAAGTGGCGTAAGCGTTTGAGCATGAAACCCGATCCCGTTTATGCCGATGTACTCAGGAAACTCTCATCTCTCCCCGTTCAGGACGGACTTTATCTTTGTTCGGAAGATACAAAAGATACATGGCAAAATCCACGTTATATGAGCGACCATCCTATAATTTCAGGAATTGCTGGGATGATTCCGGAAACCGGCCTTGTTGACAGGAAAGTTCTTGCCAATACTCTCGATACTATTAAAGCTCGCTGGAACTGGAACTCATGCTGGGGATGGG
>CALMRR010000413.1 GCA_937871925.1 uncultured Petrotoga sp. | reverse complement strand
ATATCGTTTTTAAAGATCTGTATCCCATTTATGACTTTAGTTCCGTCAAAAACATGTATTTTTGGAAAATCAAGTGAATTTTCAATGCTTATAATATCGGAAAAAGAAATATCTTCCATTTTTTTTGATTGTGAAATATCAAATGATCCGCTCTTAAGTCTTCGCAGCTTTGTGGCAACAGCTCCGCAGCCGAGTTTATAACCGATATCCATAATCAGAGAGCGTATATATGTTCCGCTGGAAACAGATACCGTAAAGGAAAACTCTTTTTCATTTTGCATAAACTCTTCTACAGAAAATATTTCTACTTCTTTTATGGGCAGTGAAATTATTTTTCCCTGTCGTGCATACTCATAAAGTCTTTTTCCCTGATATCTTCTTGCTGAATAAGCAGGTGTAGTTTGCTTATATTTGCCTATAAAAGACATAACAACGCTTTCTAAATTGAGCAGGTTTTCATTAGTAACCTCATTTATTTCTTTTACCTTTCCTGAAATATCAAATGTATCGGTTATTTTTCCTAGTTCTGCGGTTACATGGTAATTTTTACGTTGTGCAGATAGAAAATGAAGAATTTTGGTTCCTCTATTGATACCAACTACCATAACTCCAGTTGCAAAAGGATCAAGTGTTCCCGAATGTCCTACTTTAGGAGTATCAAATTTCTTTCTAAAATAACTGACTATTTCGTGTGAAGTTATTCCTTCCTTTTTATCTACTATAACAATTCCATCGTTCATCATTTTTTACCCTTTTTCTCATCCATCTGCTTTATATCATCCAAAAGTTTGTGAATTTTAACGCTCTGCTCTATACCCCTATTTTCATGAAATGCAACATCTGGCACCTTGAAAATATTTATGTTCTGAGCAATCATACTGCGGAAAAACCCTTTGGCTCTGTTCAGAACATCAACAGTTTCCTTCAGGTCAGAGTTGTCAAGACATGAAATATAGATATCGACAAGGGACTTATCTTTTTTCATATCAACTCTGTTTATAGTCAGTATCTTCCCGCAAACTCTCGGGTCTTTTATATCTCTCAAAGATACTGTTATTATTTTTTCTATTTCAGATTCCAACATCTGCTTTTTAAACTGTGCCATCTAGTTCACCTTCCTGTAGATCATCAAGAACATTTGATAAGTTCATGAAGTCTTCTGATTCTTTTATTTTTATTTTTAAATTTTCAAAGTAGTTCAGATATTTTCTGGGTGTCAGGCCAAGATTGTTCCATGCTTCATCTGAAACAGCTGGAATATCAAAACATCCTGAATAACCATATAATAATATGTTTACCGTAGTGTTTGCGATGCTGACCAGATTTACTATAGTTCTTGAGTCTTCAGACTTGCATAGTGACGGAGAATCATGAAAAGTAGCTGAAGCTATCATTATTTCAGACATCTGCCAGTTTTCAAAAAGCATTCTTCCTATCTGCTGATGTGAATAGGTTTCCAGTAGCTCTTCTGCCTTACTGAAGGAAATTTTTTTATGCTTGGCTACGGTAACTATCATTTCAAAAACATCCGGCATTACAATAGACATTGCCATCTTGCCCAGATCGTGAAGCATACCACACAAAAAAGCTTCTTCTCGGTCAGGAAAGTTTATAAACTTCGAAAGAAGTTCACAGGAAATTGCAGTGGCCATAAAATGACTCCAAACTTTTTTAGTGTTGAAGTATTCAAACTCACGTGAAAAGAATGATTTTGCGGTAAATACACTTAAAGCTAGGTTACGGACAGATCTGAAGCCAAGAATATTAATTGCTTGTGAAAGCTTTGTTATCCTTCTGGGCATAGCATAATATGCAGAGTTAGCCATTTTCAATATTTTAGCCGCCATTGATGGTGATTCAAGTATTGCCATATTAAGTTCTTTAGTACTTGCGTTCGGGCTTGAGGCTATGGATACTATCCTTTGCACTATAAAGTCAGGAGTGGGAAGCTCCTCAATTTTCCTGGTAATTTCTTTTATTGATATATCCGCCACTATAACACACCTTGGGAAGATTAATTTTAAAAGTTGTACCTATTCCTTCTGTACTCTTTTCTATACATATACTTCCTCCGTGCATCTCAACAAATTCCTTAGCCATGGAAAGACCTATTCCTGTACCCTGTACCTGATAAGTGAGAGACGAATCAACTTTAAAAAACTTTTCAAAGACTTTGGAAAAATACTTTTCATTGATTCCGATACCGTTGTCTTCCACCTTTATTTCTACAGATGAAGGAGTATCGTCAAGAGAAATCTTGGCAAAAGAACTTTCTTTTTCCCTGTCACAAAATTTTATAGCATTTTGGAGGATATTGTTTACTGCCTGTCGTACTCTGCTTTTATCAAGGTTCACCTTTATGTGTTCCTTTGATTTTTCAAAAGAAACGGTAACTTTAGATGCAGTGGCAGCCTGCTCTGAAGAATTTACAATGTCGTTAATTAGTTCTACAATATCAAAGACAGAAGGTTCAAGTTTAAGCGTTTTCAATTCAAGTTTTGAAAAATCAAGAAGGTCATTTAAGAGTTTTTCAAGATGATTGGCTTCTGTAAGAATTGTAGTAAGGAAAGCCAGAGTTGTATCTCTGTCCATATCTTCAAAAGCAGTGATGATTGTTTCAGAGTAAGCCTTTACAGCCGATAATGGTGTCCTAAGTTCATGAGACATCATAGAAAGAAACTCCATTTTCATTTTATCGAGTTGTTTGAGTTTTTCAAGTTCCTTTGTTCCTGAGATATCTCTTATAAAACATAAAGCAAATGATTCCTGTTCAAAATATATAGGAAGGGATTCTATGGAATAGAACTTTCCATCCTGCTCAAGCTCAACTATCTGACGTTTGTTACTGTCGATGGTGGCAATATTTATATCATGAAGCTTCTCCAAAAGCAAGGAGTTTTCACTTATGGAATCATAAGTAGAATTTTTAAAGTAGATATTCATGGATTTATCATAAACAATTATAGAATCAATACTTCCATTGATAAGAGTATCAAGAAAATTTTTATTTTTTTCAATGATGGCATTCTTGTCAAGAATTTCGTTATAAAGTAACAAATTTT
>CALMRR010000412.1 GCA_937871925.1 uncultured Petrotoga sp. | reverse complement strand
AAGGTTACTCCTGCTCTCACAGGTCTGACAGTGCTGTTTCTTTCTGTGGGTTCATCTGCTGTAAGAACTTTTTTGGAGTGCCAGTAGAATTTTCTACCTCTTATCCTGGGTTTGTAATCATTTACTCTTTCCGGAATTTTCCCCTTCCATTTTATGGCATAGTCATAGTTCCACAGATCAGGGCGAATAGAGGGTTCTTCCATATAGAACTCTGTTGCGGATACTTTTGGTGATGCAAGCTCTTCAAGTATGGTTATTTTTTCGTAGTACTCGTTCTTATTGGTTCTAGGTTCGGCTTGTGCATCTGTAAATCTCAGGCGTGAGGAGATAGCGGTGTTTTCTTTTCCATCATTGGCTATCATTCCAAACAGGGCGCATGCCGGGCATACTTCTTTTGAGCTGCAGGGGTTGTATCCGCCGTTTTCTTTTAGGATCTGTTTAAGCTGGTTGTTAAAAACTTCTTTGCTTATGCAAGCTGGGGTCATGTAGATTCCGTCTTTATCTTTATCTTTGTCTTTATCTTTATCTTTGTCTTTATCTTTATCTTTATCTTTATCTTTGTCTTTGTCTTTGTCTCTTTCTTTATTGTAGTATACTAGAGCTCCTTCTTTTACTTCATATTCTTTATACCATTTTCTTCCTTTATCCTGCTTTCTTTCTTCCTTTAGTTTTAAATTTATGTTTTCATCATTGTAGAGTTTCAGTGTTTTTCTGAGGTTTTCAACGTCTTCTTCTGTTACTCTTATAATATCATCTTTCTTTAAAACAAATACGGATTCATGATGTTTGTTATATATATCTTCTCCTATGTGAACGTATCCCAAATCAGTTATATTGTTTTTTATGTCTTTTTGTGTGGATATAGCCGCTACAGTATATGGCATATATTGTTTTTTCTTATAAGGGGTATCACTTTTTCGTATATATACTTCTTGTCCTTCATGGTAGTTATTAATGTCAACCAATACTCCTTCGGGATCTGAAGTGCAGAACTTATACTTGAGCATCACCCTTTCCGCCGGGTGTATGTACCAGCCCTGATCGTCTTTTTTGAGCATGCCCGGAAGTTTAGGTATTGGGGTTCTTTTGTAGAGTATCTTTTCGTCATCGGCTGTAGACATGCATGAGTCTG
>CALMRR010000411.1 GCA_937871925.1 uncultured Petrotoga sp. | reverse complement strand
GAACGAATCCGTAAAAAGATTATATAAAGAATTTTTTGGAGAACCTCTCAGTGAAAGATCACATGAACTGCTTCATACTTCTTATACCGTAAGACATTAAAAAGAAAAATGTTTTTATAGTGATTTTTAGACCGGTGCTGTTTTATTGTAGCACCGGTTTCTTATAGCTTAATACCGTATTGTAATGGTACTTTTATATAAATTTAGCTATTTTGCTTTATAGTTGTTTATTGTAGGGCTAGTAAAGCTTTGATCTGTTCGGAGAAAAATGAAGTGTCTGTTAATACTTTAATCTTTTCTTAAAGTACAACTAAAAAAATAATGATAAAATCATAAAAATAATAAAATTGTGGAGGTGTCAATTGAATATTCTTATTTCCAATGACGACGGTATAATGTCTCCCGGAATAGCAGTTCTTAAAAATTTTCTTGAAAAGGATCATTATGTTTATGTTTCTGCACCAGATGTCGAGAGAAGTGCTACAGGTCATGCGATAACCATAAGAAATCCATTATGGGCAAAAGAAATATACATAGACAATAAATTTTTTGGACAGGCTATAAACGGTACTCCGGCTGATTGTGTTAAACTTGGTCTTCAGGCTATATACAGAGATATTGAATTTGATGTGGTCATAAGCGGTATAAATAAAGGAGCCAATCTAGGAACAGATATTCTATATTCCGGTACAGTATCTGCTGCTCTTGAAGGAGCTTTGAGCGGATATCCTTCGATTGCGGTGTCTTGTGTGGATTTTAACAATCCGAATTTCGAAACCGGTGCGAGATGTCTTGTCGACATACTAAATAAAATCAACATTGACGATTGGCCAGAATTTACCACGCTTAACATTAATATTCCGAATCTTCGTTACGAAGAGATAAAGGGAATTAAGGTTACAAGGCAAAGCAAAAGAAGATACAATGATTATTTTGAAGCTAGAAAAGATCCTTTTGGAGGTACCTATTACTGGATGCTTGGAAAGGTGATTGAAGATGACAACGGAGATGACTCTGACTATGTTGCAGTAAATGAAGGCTACGTATCTGTCACCCCAATAACCGTTTTCCTGACAAAATCGGATAATGTCGGGTATCTTAAAGGTATCCTTGAGGTGAAAAATGAAAGTGCGGATTAGATACTTGGGTGATCCCATTCTCAGAAAAAAAGCAGTTGAAGTAAAGGCTTTTGATAACAAGCTACAGGAACTGATAGAATTAATGTATGAGTATATGTATAAATATGACGGAGTAGGACTTGCTGCTCCTCAAGTAGGGATTAATGAAAGGTTTTTTGTGATTGACGATGGGCAGACCAAGCGAACTGTAATTAATCCGCAGATATTAGAGAGTCTTGGAGAAGATGTTGAGTATGAAGAAGGCTGCTTAAGTATTCCGAAGGTTTATGCTGCCGTTATGAGACCTGAAGGGATAAAAGTTAAGTATCAGGATGTTTTAGGAAATACAGTTGAGGAAGAACTTCATGAGTACACAGCCCGAATCTTTCAGCATGAGTATGATCACCTTGAAGGAGTACTGTTTATTGATAAGTTGACAGTAGTCCAGAGAGCAAAAATAAAAAGTGAGCTTTCACAGATTATCAAAGAAACCAAAAAGAGTCTTAAACAGCTGTCGGAGGAATGACATGAAGATCGTTTTCATGGGTACTCCGGATTTTGCATCAGAAGTACTAAAAGAGCTTGTAAGTAAAGGGTTTGATATATCAGGAGTTTTTTCACAGAAAGATAAACCTCAGGGAAGAGGAAAAACAGTTCAACCTACTCCTGTGAAAAAGTTTTGTCAGGAAAAAAACATAAAAATCTTTCAGTATACAAGTATAAATAAAGGTGAAGGTTTTGAAACTCTCAAGGCTTTAAAACCTGATATAATTATTACAGCCGCATTTGGAAAGATACTCAAACAAAACGTTATAGATCTTCCGCCTATGGGCTGTTGGAATATTCATGCATCCATTCTTCCAAAGTATAGAGGTGCAGCACCGATACAACGAGCTATTCTCAATGGAGAAAAAGAAACAGGTATCAGCATATTCAGAATTGTTGAACAATTAGATGCAGGACCTGTAGCGCTGGTAAAAAAAGTTGAGATAGCTGATAACGATAACTTTTCCACTGTTTTTGAAAAACTTCTTAAAGCTTCAAAGGAGGCTATTGTAGAGTTTCTTGAAAACAAGGATTCTTACAGTCTTGTCGAGCAGGAAGACAATTTTTCTTATGCAGAGAAGATTACTGAAAAGGATCTATTGCTTGATTTTAATAAAAACGCTTTTGAAGTTCACAATAAGATCAGAGCCTTTGATCCTTATCCGGGGGTTAGATGTCAGCTTGGCGGACAGATGGTCAAGGTTTTTTCGTCGTCACTGACTGGGATTAAAACTTCTTCTGCTCCTGGAACAGTTTGCTTAACAGATAAAGAAAGTTTTTTTGTGGCCTGTTCTGATGAAATGATAAAGATAGGTGCAATACAGTATCCCGGCAAAAAGATTATTACAGCAAAAGATGCTATCAATGGGCGAAAGGTTTCAATAGGAGAGATTTTTAAGAAAGTGAGAGAAGATGTAGAAAATGATTAAAAAGATAAAGATTTTTCAGACTTATTTTGTTATAGCCTTTGGACTATTTGTAAACTCAATAGGCTGGACAGCCTTCCTTATTCCATCAAAGGTAATCGGCGGGGGGCTTACCGGAGTTGGAACTTTAATATATTACCTTACAGGTTTTCCTGTTGGAATAAGCTATCTTGCTATGAATTTCTTTTTAATTATAATTGCTATTAAGATACTGGGAAAGAAATTTGGTGTAAAAACTATATTTGCCATATGTCTTACTTCCTTGTACACAACAATATTTCAGCAGATATTCAAAGCTCCTCTGGTTAATGATTCTTTTATGGCTACTATAATAGGAGCAGGACTCGGCGGTGCTGGAATAGGTATAGTATTTACTCAGGGAGGAAGTACAGGTGGCACAGATATTATTGCCATGATAATAAACAAGTATAAGGATATAAGCCCGGGCAGAGTATTGCTGATGGTGGATGCGCTTGTAATAGGTTCTTCGTTTTTGGTTTTTAAATCTATTGAAAAGACAATATATGGTTTTGTTGCAATAGCCGTAAGTACTTATGTGGTAGATATAGTGTTACAGGGAACCAAGCAGTCGGCTCAAATATTTATAATATCAGAAAAATATGAGAAGATTGCAGACCGTATAACCAAAGAAATGCACAGAGGAGTCACGATAATCGATGGAAAGGGCTGGTATAGCCATGAAAGCAAGAATATAATAATGGTACTGGTCAGAAAAAATGAAACTCAGAATCTTTTAAGAGTAGTTCATGAAGAAGATCAACGTGCCTTCACTTCAATAAGTTCTGTCACAGGTGTATACGGAAAGGGATTTGAAAGCATAAAGATGTAATGGAAAGGAGAAAGTATGATTTTTAAGCTGTTCTGGATGTTTTTGAAAGTGTCCGCACTTACTTTAGGCGGTGGATATGCCATGGTTCCGGTCATGGATAAGCAGCTGCAAAGCAAAGGAATTATGAATGAGAAAGATTTTTATGAAATTCTTACTATCGCTCAATCCCTTCCTGGACCTATAGCTTTTAATGTTGCCATGCTTTGCGGCAAAAAAGCTGCAGGAATAAAAGGAGCATTTGCAAGTACTCTTGGAGTTCTTATACCTCCTTTTTTTGCAATAGTACTTGCTGCGAGTATAATAAAAAAATACTCTGATAATATTTATGTAAAAGGTTTTTTAAAAGGAAGCTATGGTGCTGTGATAGGAATGGTTGGGGGAGTCTTGTACAAAATGGCTTCTAAACAGCAATGGAATCTTTTTAAGATTATTACTTGCATAGCGGGTGTTTTGATATTGCTTGCAAATAAAGATATAGTAGTAGTAGTTTTTTTATTTGTTATAATCTTAAATTATATATATGAGAGCAAAAAAGGAAGTAGAACTAATGCTTAAAATGATCTTTATTTTCTTTAAAATAGGATTTCTGGCTTTTGGAGGTGGATGGTCCATAGTCGGACTTATGCAGGAAGAAATGATCAAGAATGGTTACCTGTCTTTTGCACAGTTTACGGAAGCGGTTTCAATTTCGCAGATGACCCCAGGACCGGTAGCTGTAAATATGGCCACTTATGTTGGATATAGGCAGTATGGCATAATAGGTGCCGTATTAAATACATTTTTTCTTATTCTTCCTCCGGTGATTATACTAGTTTTTGCTACTTTCCTTGGTAAATTTATCAAAGCAGATAAAGAAAAGCTTTTTTCTTCTCTTGGAATTGCAACTGTTATTCTTGTCAGCCTTACTTTTTTGCAGATGTTGCTTCCTAATGTGACGGAGTACAGAATAATGATTATTGCATTTATTACATTTCTGCTTTATATAAAAACAAAGATTGATCCTATATACATAATTTTAGGCGCCGGATTTCTAGGAGCTTTCATATTAGGGTAAGGTGGTATTGCTGCTTATTTCCGAAGAAAAAGTATATAGAAAATTCATTATCTTTATATTTTTTTTAATCTTTATATTTTTTTTAATATCGATTGGGCGACAGATTTACAGCTATAAGCATACAAAGTTTGAGTATGCTACTTTTTCTTTTTACAGTACTGATGGTGAAAATTGGAATAGTCTTTCTTTTTTAGAAAAAGAAAAAGAGTTCTCCAATACTTTACTTTATCTTAAAACAGGCGTTTTGAACATTGATTATGAAGATCTATCCCTTTATATTCAAGGTTATTTAAAAAATTATATACAGCTTTTAAAAACTCCTTTTCAGATCTATGTTGACAAAAAACTTTCATATTCTTATCATTTTCCGTTTCAGGATTACAGACACTTTCAAAAACCTTCCTTTTTATTTTTGCTATATCCACAATCAATAAAAAGTGAGTTGATTCTCAAAATTGACCTTGGCCAGGTAGGGTTAAAAATTTCGCAGATTCACAACAATATTCTTCTTTCATCATCGGAAGTTCTTTTTTTCAAAGCTATTCTGGATAGCTTCGAGTATCTCATTTTCGGCACTTTCCTTGCAGTCTTTGCGTTTGTATTTATTCCAATCATAAAAAAATTAATGAAATTTAACAGAATCAAGTATTTTGAGTTGATTATACTGAGTTTTCTGGTTTCTTCGTATCTATTTGCACAATCAGGAGTTGTAGGCTTACTTTTTGGAGAAAAAAATGCTGAATACTTTATGTGGTGGGTTAGTCTTTCTTTTATTGGATTATTATTCACTACAGTTTTTATAAAGGAGTCAAATGATAGCAAGGATGTTCTCGTATATGTAGTTCGCAATATACAGATAGCCTTTATATTATATGAAGTGATTCTTAAAGGAATTATTGTTGTGCTTTCCCTTAACTCAAAACTGGAATGGGGTTTTTTCTTTATTAATCTTGATTTTTTATCTGAAAAAGTGATGATATTATTTTTATTTTTAGTAATTCCATCTTTTTTGTCTTATAAATCATTTGTTAAATCAAGGGAAGATACAGTCTTTAGTTTTCTGTTTTTCGGATATCTTTCTTCTGTAATCACATCAATTCTTCATGTACTATTTGTTTTTGTTGGCATAAATGTTAGCATAAGCGCGGAAAAATGGGGAATGATCATTTTTTTTGCCTGTTGTGTAAGTATTCTTGTTGTTCATCTTATAAGATCAGTAAGAAATACAGAAGATTCATATAAAAAATTTTTTTATCATAATAATGAATTGAAGAACAGGATTGAAAAAACACAGCAAAATACAGATGAGAGTCTGAGCAAAATAGTTAAGCATATGAATGAGCTAAATAGTTTTTTAGATGAAGGTATTCTTGAAAAAAAAGAGCATGAAGTAAAAAAAATCATAAAAAAATATTCAGAACTTATTTCATCATTTATAAGTAAGGTGTAAATATACATAATACTTTTGTAACTTTTAATAAATACTTTCGTATTATCATACAAACGAGGTGATAATATGAATTATAAGAGTATTAGTAAAATTGGTATGTTTGTAGCAATTATGGTAGTATTTTCATGGGTAAACATTCCTTTGCCAATTGGAATACCTTTTTCAATGCAGGTGCTAGGAGTTTTTCTTACTTCATTTTTTCTTGGGGCTAATGCGTGGAAGGTTTTTCTGACTTATTTGCTTTTGGGAATTATAGGTATTCCAGTTTTTTCAGGATTCCGTAGTGGTATTGAAGTAATTATAGGTCCAACGGGAGGATTTTTGATAGGTTTTTTGGTTTCGTCTTTTTTAGGGAGATTTGAAAGGGTTCATAAGCTGGTACTTGGTTTTTTACAGATATTGACGATATATTCTTGCGGAATAATATGGTTTATGATATATAAAAATGTTTCCTTTGTCTTTGCGTTTCAGATTCTTGTTCCATCATTCATATGGATTGACAGCTTAAAGTTGATTGCTGCTTATACCATTTACAAGGCAGTTAACAGTCGTACTATAAAAAGACTAATTTAAAGTTATTCCTATGAATGAACTTATGATAGAATATAGATAAATTTTATTTCAAGGGGGGGATAAAAATGGCAGAAAAGTCAAAAAGAACCGGAATGTGGTCGCTTTTACTTATGGTGGCTACTTTGATAATTCTTAACGCCGATCAGATGGTTATGTCACCGAGTATCAATGCCATTGAAAAAGATTTTGGGGTTACTGACAGAGAGATAGGGTTTATAACCTCAGCATTTACGGTTATAGGGGCTCTGATCAGTCTTGTATGGGGTTATTTCGGTGATAAGTATAACAGGAAAAAGCTTCTTTTTTTCAGTGTTCTGGTTGGGGAGATACCGTGTCTTCTTTCAGCATTTTCAATGAATTTCACAATGCTTTTCATATTCAGGGCACTTACGGGAATTGGAGTAGGAGCGTCATTTCCTTTAGTGTTCTCTATGGCAGGGGATATGTTCGAAGAAA